>NZ_CP157197.1:617500-917500 GCF_039954865.1 Rickettsia sp. Oklahoma-10
TTTGGGATTATGCTTTTCATTTTGGTTCTATGCTTGCTGTTTTTTGTCAAGGTTTAATGCTTGGTACGTTTGTTCAAGGAATAGAAATAGAAGAACGAGAATTTGCAGGGGGGGGGTTTGATTTTCTTACTCCCTTTTCGTTGATGACAGGGGTAGCATTAATATTTGGTTATGCACTCTTGGGTGCTACTTGGCTTATTCTGAAAACAGAAAAGCAAACACAAGATTGGGCTTATAAATCTGCTTTATATATTTTATTTTACGTTGCACTTTTTATGGGCCTTGTAAGCTTATGGGTTCCTTTTTTAAATAACCAAATAAATCATCGCTGGTTTAGTGTGCCGAATATTTACTATTTATCAATTATACCTATTGTAACTGCTTTAATATTTATCAAATTAATTAAAGCCATCAAGCAGAAAAAAGAAGTAAAGCCGTTTATTTATACGATCTTATTATTTCTATTAGGATATTTAGGGCTTGTTATAAGTATATGGCCATATATCGTTCCTTATAACGTTACGTTTGAAACTGCAGCGGCAGCACCGGAGTCACAGTCTTTACTGCTGATAGGAGCTGGGATATTTCTGCCTGTCATATTTGGCTACACTTTCTATTGTTATTATATATTCCGTGGCAAATCATCTCATCATCCAATATATTAAAAAGTTAGAAAAGATAACCTCTTGTCTAAAAGGGTGGCAATGGTTTATTATTTTATGGCTTAGCGGATTATTATCCACATTACTTTTAACATATGTAGTTAAATTAGTGTTGAGGGTGATAGTATATGTTTGATTTTTTTGTTGTCACCCTATGGCTTTACTAGGGGATTATGAGTATTTTTATTGTTTTTATGGGTTTCGTGGTCAAGCTATGGAACGACACTGAATACATTTTTCGATCCATACAACAAGGTGTAATTTTCTTGCAATGACTGTAAGTATATGACAAAAATCTCAGCATTTATTATTACTAAAAATGAAGCAGTCAGGATAGCAAGAGCTATAAATAGTGTAAAAAATATTGTTGATGAGGTGATAGTAGTAGATAGTGAAAGTAGTGATGATACGGTTAGTATAGCTGAAGAATTAGGGGCAACGGTAGTGATAAAGCCGTGGCTTGGTTATGTAGGGCAGAAATCTTTTGCTGAAAGTCTTTGTATAAATGATTGGATTCTTAATATTGATGCTGATGAGGAGTTGTCTAAAGATTTACAAAATGAAATAGAATATATTTTTGTATCTGGAAATCAAGATCGTTATTTAGCCTATAAAATAAAGCTTTTAATAATGCATCGTAATGACCGAAAGCCACGGATGTTTGCTCCATTTAATAAATGTATCAGGTTATATAATAAAAAATTTGCAAGCTTTGCAAATACTGTAAATAGTACTACTCATGATTCGGTAGTATTTAATCAAGATGTGGATTTTACAGATAAAGTTTATTTATTAAATGAAGATGCTTATCATTATTCGGGTACTTCAATTGATCAGTTGGTTACTAAAGCAAATTTTTATTCTAGTGAGCAGGCACAAGATTTAATGGTACAAGATAAAAAAGTTTCAAATATCCGAATAGCAACTGAAATGTTATGGTGGGTTTTTAAAGCATTTTTTATCAGACGATATTTTGTATTCGGTTTTGACGGGTTTGTAGATTCAATGATTTTTGCCTTTGCAAGATTTTTGCGTCTTGCAAAATTAAGAGAGAAAACAAAAAATAATTATGAAAGAAAATTTTAACGTTAGTAAATTAAAAAACGGTTTGACGATTTTAACATATAATATGCCTTATGTTAATTCGGTGGCGATAAATTTAATTGTTAAAGTCGGAAGCCGCTATGAAAATCCTGAAGAAGAGGGCATTTCTCATTTTCTTGAGCATATGGCTTTTAAAGGTACTAAAACAAGAACGACAAAACAAATAGCTGAAGAATTTGACGAGATAGGTGGTCATTTTAACGCTTACACAGGTCATGAAAAAACAATATATTATGCACGTGTATTATCCGAAAATTGTGATAAAGCACTTAATATACTTGCTGATATAATACAAAATTCTATCTTCTCTGAAGCAGAGATAGCTAAGGAGTATCAGGTGATATTACAGGAAATAGCCCATAGCCACGATAATCCTGATGATTTAATATATGAGAAGTTTTATAGTAGTGTTTATAAGGATCAGCCACTCGGTAAACCCATTCTTGGGACAAGCAAAACACTAGCTAGTTTTACTAAAGAACATTTTTTGAGTTTTATAGATAAACATTATAATGCTGGAAATATGTATTTATCAGTTGCCGGAAATGTTGATCATGATAAAATAGTATGTACTGCAGAGCGATTGTTTTCTTCTTTGAAGCAAGGAGTAAAAAGTAGTTTTCTACCTGCAAAATATATAGGAGGTAATAGCTTTATCAATAAGGATTTAGAGCAAACTACTTTAATCCTGGGTTTTGAAGGAACGCCGTATATTAATTTAGAAAGGCTTTACCGAACACAGCTATTTGCTATAATATTCGGTGGTGGTATGTCTTCACGTTTATTTCGGCATATTCGTGAAAGGCTAGGGCTTGCATATGCAGTTGGTAGTTATAATATTACATATGTTGATAGTGGAGTATTTACTATTTATGCAAGTACCGCCCATGATAAATTGGAATTATTATGTAAAGAGCTAAAAAATGAAATAGTCAAGATGACTGAAAAAGTTAATGAAGAAGAGATGATTAGAGCTCAAATGCAATTACGCAGTAATTTGTTGATGGCACAAGAAAAAGTAGCTTATAAATCAGAAGAAATAGGGAAAAATTATGCAGCTTTCGATAAATATATTTCGCCTGCAGAGACCATGGAAATTATTATGAATATAAAAGCCGATGACATTATTAATACGGCACATAAAATATTTAGTGGTACTACTACATCAGCAATTATTGGTCCTAGTACTCTTTATTATGAATTTTGAGATAAATAAATGAAAAAAAAATTATATGAAGGTTCGAGTAAAATCTTATATTCTGCCGAAGAAGATTTTTTACTTATAATGGCTTTTTCCGATAAGGCTATTTTAGAAACTGGTGAGATTGTTGATATATCAGGTAAAGGGGTACTTAATAATAATATTTCTTCTTTTCTAATGGATAAACTAGAAATGATTGGCATTGCAAATCATTTTATCGAAAAAATAAATATGAGGGAGCAATTAATTCAATATGTTGAGGTTTTTCCGATACAAGTAATAATATCATCAGTAGCGTGCGGTAGATTTGTAAAAGAATTTGGGATGGAAGAAGGATATGTATTTGATAAGCCGCTCATTGATTTTAAGGTCCGAAATCGTGAATTTAAATATCCGATAGTTAATGAGTATCAAATATTAAATTTTGGCTGGTTAACTAGGGATGAAATTAAAGCAGTAAAAGAGCAAGCTTTGCATATATATGATTTTCTAAGTGGCTTATTTATTGGTGTTGGGATTCGGCTTGTTGAGTGTAAATTGGAATTTGGGCGTGTTTTTAACGGTGAAGAATCCATCATTATGTTAACTGATGAAATTAGTCCAGATAATTGTAGATTATGGCACATTAACAGTAATGAGAAATTAGGATTTGAGTTGCTTGAAACTGAACCAAGTAAAGCTTTTGAATCATATCAGCTAATAGCCGATCGTTTTAAAGAAAAATAAATATATTTTTAAGCGGCATGTGCTGTTTTGAACTTGAAAAATGCTTTTGATACACGGCATTTAGAAAAAGTAAAATAAAGACTAGGCACCGTGGTTAAGCCACAGGGTGACATCAGACAGCTTATCCACGCAGGAACGACATTTTTACAATAATTTTTTACAGTAGAAAAGATGAAAATACGATTTATTATAATAAGCTTCTTAGCACTAATATTAGTAGGTTGGGGATATGCTGCCTATAAATTTGAATCTCAAAGTAAAGAGAATATTATTTCTATTCTTGATAAATATAAAGAGTATATAACTTATAATTCAATAAAAGTTAATAAATATAGCTTTAGTGTTACTTTAAATAAAGTAATGTTAAAACCTCTAGATTTTTATTACGATGAGATAGTTATTAGATACGTACCGTTTTTGAATATTACAAAAATTGATTCTTACGGAAATAATGTAAAAATTACTACTGCTAAGGATGAAGAAAATGTTTTTTATTCTCCTGATCATCATACAACAATTTGGTTTAGAAAATCTTTATTTAATAGAGAGACTGATTGTTGGAAATTAAGTATGAGTGATAGAAAATCAACTCTATATAGTTCTCAGGGCGCAAAAAAATTAGCAGAAAGTGATATTAGTAATTGTGTAATTACTAATATTAAAACATCAGATAATCTTAATTTATTAACTTTGGATGGACAAAGTATCGTTTTATTTATTTCGGAAAACTATAGTAAAAATTTCTCTGACAAAGTTTTAAAATTTTTAAGAGATAAAATAGGAGAGAAAGTTAATTTTGACTCATTTGAATATGATGTAACACACTTGGATGTATTAAATGTACCAACTACTTATACAGGACAACTAAAGCTTAAATATAGCGATGAGCTAGTAGCTCTTGGAAAACTGTTAATTCAAAACTTTTCTCTAGATCAAAAGCAAGATGATGCTGTTGTTTTTATGCAAATACTAGGCGAATTAGTAAAAGGTAAGCCATTTTTATTTGCATGTGGTATTGAAAGACAAGGAAAAGTAGAAAGTAATTTATATAACTTAAATATAGAAAAAGATAAAATTGTTAATTTTGCTTTAAATATTAAATCTACTATAGAACCTTCGGAGATATATCAAAAGACAGCAGTTGAAGCTTTAGGACGTTACTTTAGTAATGCTTTAAATAAAAGAGCTGAGTTAGACAAAATTTTTAAACTTAATAGCCCTATTACTCAAGAAGATGGAGAGAGAATAATGGCGGTTTTTGCAAAAATAAATAATTCCGAATTTAATTTAAAAGGTGAGTTTGACCCTGAAGAAAAAAAATTATCTGGTCAAACTAATCTTGTAATAGATGATTTTAATTTTACTATTGATATTGATATGCCTAATTTAGAGAATCCTCTGAATCTAGAAAGTGTAATAAAATTATCGGATCCAAATGTGTTTATAAATAATTTTGTGAATTATACTAATAACGCTATAATACCAGTACTTAATAAAATAGAAAATTCCAAGTCATTTGCTTTAAATCTAGGAAAACAATCTTCAGTAATAAAGCAATACGGCTTTGGATCAATAGAAGCGTTTAGTAAAAATTCTGCATTAAAAGACGGCGAATCTCTAATAGTTGATATAAAAGTTACAGATGATGGGTTAACTGTTAACGGTAAAACTATAGATCAGATTTTTAGTGATGCGAGAGTATTAGAATTTATGAATGCTATTGCTCGAATAGATCAAGAAAAAGAATAAGTTATCAGTAAATAATTTGAAGTATTGTACGGTTCAAGAAATCGAGTTGTTATACCATGACTTGATCGCGGGATTTATAATGCTATAAGTTATATTTCTGGATATATACTGTGGTTTTTAAGTTACGGTATGACATCGGACTTTTTAAGAACCATAACGGCAAAGCAGAAACCTAGAAATAATAAAGTTATAATAAAAAATGATAAATATTTTTTTACCCGATGGTAGTGTAAGACAATTTGAAAAGGACATTACCGTCTATGAAGTAGCGAATGCAATTTCAATGTCACTTGCAAAACACGCAATGGTTGCTGAAATAGATGGTGAGCTTAAAGACTTAAGTACTATAATTGAAAATAATTGCAGGCTTCGTATTTTAACTGCAAAGGATCCTGAATGTCTTGAAATAATAAGGCATGATGCAGCTCATTTAACTGCTGAAGCTGTAAAAGAGCTGTTCCCTGAAACTCAAGTAACGATTGGTCCTGCAATTGAAAACGGCTATTATTACGATTTCGCTCGTGATAAACCTTTTACTCTCGATGATTTAGCTGTTATAGAAGCTAAAATGCAAGAACTTTCCAAGAAAAACGAGAAAATAACAAGAGAGTTATGGAATAGGGATAAAGCTGTAGCATTTTTTAAGTTGATAGGAGAGCATTATAAAGCCGAAATTATTGCTTCAATACCAATGGATGAGCCGATTACTTTATACAGACAAGGTAATTTTATTGATTTATGCCGAGGACCGCATGCTCCATCTACAGGATTTGTTAAGTATTTTAAGTTGATGAAAGTTGCGGGCACCTATTGGCGAGGTGATAGTCGTAATAAAGTATTACAGCGTATATACGGTACTGCTTGGGCTACAAAAGAGCAGCTAGATAATTACCTTATTATGCTTGAAGAAGCTGAGAAACGTGACCATAGAAAACTTGGGCGTGAACTTAATTTGTTTCACTTTCAAGAAGAAGCTCAAGGTATGGTATTTTGGCATGATAAAGGCTGGAGTATATATAATATAGTTGAGCAATATATCAGAAAAAAAAATCGTAAGAACGGTTATACTGAGGTTAAGACTCCTGTTTTAGTTGATAAGAGCCTTTGGCAAGTTTCAGGACATTGGGAAAAATTCCATGAAAATATGTTTACCTTAGATGTTGATGGTAAGACATTAGCGTTAAAACCAATGAATTGTCCTTGCCACGTGCAGATTTTCAAACAAGGTATCAAGAGTTATCGTGATTTGCCGTTTCGTATGTCAGAGTTTGGATTGTGTCACCGTAATGAGGCATCTGGTGCATTGCACGGTTTAATGAGAGTACGGAGCTTAGTACAAGATGATGCTCATATATTTTGTGCAGAGGAACAAATGACCGATGAGACAGTTAGTTTTTGTAAATTACTGACGGAAGTTTATAAGGATTTCGGCTTCAACAATATAAAAGTAAAGTTTTCTGATCGCCCTGAAATTCGTGCAGGTAGTGATGAAGTGTGGGATAAGGCCGAGAATGCTTTGAAAGAAGCAGTAGAAAAAGCAAAGTATACTTATACGCTAAACCCGGGGGAGGGAGCATTTTATGGTCCAAAGCTTGAGTTTGTATTAACTGATGCGATAGGGCGGCAATGGCAATGCGGTACGCTTCAGATGGATTTTGTATTGCCAGCACGACTTGATGCTAGTTATGTTGCAGCAAGCGGTGAAAAGAAAAGACCTGTAATGCTGCATAGGGCAATACTTGGTTCACTTGAGCGTTTTATAGGTATATTGATAGAAGAATATGCAGGGTGCTTTCCGTGTTGGCTTGCACCTGTACAGGTTGCTATTGCAACAATCACAAGCGATTTAAACGATTACGCTTTAGAAGTACAAAAAGCTTTAATTGATAATGGTGTAAGAACAGATATTAATATCTCACCTGATAAAATTAATTATAAAATTCGTGAGTTTTCTAATCAAAAAATACCAATTATTGCTGTAATCGGTAAACAGGAAGAAAAAAATAAACAAGTAACAATTAGAAGACTCGGTACTACTGACCAGGAAGTATTATCAGTCAAACAGTTAATAACATTAATTAGGGAAGAAAATAGTAAGTATCTTTAAGAAACAATGTATATTTGTCTACTGACTCTTCATTTACTTGTTAGTATATATGAAATTTGGAGTTGCCTAACAAGAATTGCTTGCAACCAATCTATGTAACAATGCATGCTTGCAATGATGGTTTTGGTATTCATATACAGAAGTTTCCTAAATTTGACTAATATTTCTTCAACTTATAAAAACCAAAATTTATTCCATTTCTTTTTTATGGGCTGTTGTAAAGCTATATAAATATTTATATCTAACATGATGCTTGCACCGCTTGTATGCGGTATTTATTCTAATTATATAAAACTATACTGTGATTTATTGACGCAAAATGAATAAATTACGTTTAAAGGTATAATAAAAAGTCAGTAGTGTGTTTTAATAGTACAATTATACTTGACTTGGTTTGGTGTGGTCACGATTTTACTCAACTTAACAGTAATGCCTGATATCTTTCAAGATATGATGAATATGTAATCACTATTTTAATTTGTCCTATACTGATTTTCAAAATAACCTGTCCAGTTCAGTAATAGGAAGAATAGCGGTATAGGTGATGATTATTATAATAATGTATCAAGTAATTTGAATATAAATTAAGTCAAACTTAGTACATTATTTTCCATTATAACCACTTGCATTACAGTTTTGTACCCAACTTGTCAAAATGGAGTGCATTAGGTAAGATGCATAATTTATTTTATTAAGTAGCTGATTGTAGCAATTAAATATTATAAGTATGATCTAATTATCTCTATAATACTACACTTAGTATATTGGATATATATGTAATTTACTTAAGTAATCTGGTTAGGATTAGTGGGGCTATAGCTTTTATTATGTCTCTAACGTTGCTATTTGCTGAAAATTTCTGGTATGCTACTACATAGCAGATATCATGAATGCTTCAAATTGTGCTTTTGCATCGCTCAATCAGCGAGAATTGGGTACGTAAAAAAAGAGAATGCTATGCAAAAGGAAAGAGAAAGTGCTGTAAGAGCTATAAATATCTATGAATTTATTGAGGGTTTACTGGTATGGTATAACACTATTGTTAGTGAGAAAGGTGTTGGGTAAAGACAATGGGTTGCAATTGCCTGTGTTATTCTTAAAAATGCTCCAATCTTGTTTTTGATCAAGCGATGGTTCACGTTTCACTAATATATTAAGCTGTTATCTTATAATTGGTTATTATGCCTAATTATTTTAATTTATTTTTTGCTTCTAATGCAAATATGAATCATATAAAGTATCTTTATTATTTTTGGTGGGGCTAAAAAATTCTACATTTATTTACTATATTTTCATTTTTATACAAAGAAGCTACAAATTGCCAAAGTCAATGCCAAACCATCTAGTAATCCTTAAGTCAGCATTGGTTAATTTTATTAAACAATATAGTAACAAGATATGTATTTAAAATATTTTAATAAAACTACCTATTTAGCTAGGAAGCTGATTTTAATAAATATAACTTAATCAAAGCTTACTCCTAAAAGTAATATACATACAAAAAAGATATAATTGGACGTGTAATAAAGGCAGAACCTGCCTTTTATTTGGTTACTCAATAATTTAAAACCTGCTTTGAAGAGGAGTATAAAATGCTACTCTCCAAAACAAAGAAGTATATTATACCCCTAAAGCCTTTTTACCTTTAGATTGTTCTTGTTCAACTGTTTGGGTATGAGATTTGACTTGAAGGATTGCAAGGTCGACTACATGTTCATATCTAACACCATTTTCGAGTAAAACCTGACCGCATTTATTCACTTGAATAACATCTTCTTTAGAGAATTTATTTAAAATAATTTCCGTGATGTCATAAAGAAATTTCCAAGATAATTCTACTCTTTCTTGTAATGTTAGCTTTTTATTCTTTGGCTTTTTACTACTAAGAGCAACATTTTGGTTATAGTCAACATTACTTTCTACAGTAGGGAATATATTTTTTTTACATGCTACTATTTTCTTATATATTAAAAATGTTACTATTAATGCTAAACATCCTATGGCAATTAAAATATGAGTATTATAATTAGACAATGTTTGTTCTTCCTTGTTATTGAGTTAAGTTGTGTGTTTTTCGTAACCACTGCTTTACCTATATTAACTATATTAGGAGCTAGATTTGCTTGCAACTGCTAAGATCGGAGGCAGTACTAAGTTAGTTTTATTGCTAAATTTATAACACTTCCAAGTTTGTTACTACTGGGTGTTATTCCTACTATTTTTTTTACGTTACTTGCAGTTTCTACAGCTTTTCCCACTGCTTTACAGAAGAATTCTATCTTTTCGGCAAACGAATCTATCTACATTTAATATTTTTAATAATTCTGTTTTAGTTTCGTTTAGATTATTAGAAATAGTAATATTGACATAATTTGTCAATATTTATATATTTTGGAATTGCACTTTCAATATTATTTTTTAGTTCTACTAATTTTTTCTTCGACTTCATCTTTACTGTTTGCTATATTTTGATAGCCTCTACAACATTCTCTAGGGTAGCTTTATTATTAAGATTTTTATTTGCTATTTCAATAATTTTTCGAGATGGTTCTTTTGATATTTCTGAAAAAAAAAGCAACTTTCTTGGCTTTTGTATATACCTTTTCAGGATTTGTATTGTCTTTAATTTCTTGCCTCATTTCTTTTATATCATTATGCAATTTTGTTACTTTTAACAATAGCTTGCTTTTCAGAGTCAATAAGATTATTTATTTTTGTTAATGTTCTATTTATTTGGATAAATATCCCAAGAATCAGTATTTGGGTTGATATGATTCCAACTAGTATATTTTCTCATGATTCTATAATTTTTTTTCGAAGCTCTAGGAGAGAGTGTATCCAATTCTTGCTGAAATTTTAAAACTTGTTCTAAAACGTTTAAACATTTTTCTATAATAATTTCGTCAAATAAAAAAGATATCTTTTGTTTTTAACTGTTCTTGATATACTTTCTCAAGTGCTGCGGATAGAGTAGTTATGGCTTCTTGGATTGTTCTATTAAAAAGCTTTTCTATTTTTTCTACATCTATTTTCAGTGTGAGATAATTCATTTAAAGAATGTTGTAAAATATAAAATAAATGATCTTCCAAATCTTTTACATTTATTTTATAAAACCGTTTAATTTTATTAAAAGTGTTTGTAGTTCTAATTGTTGTTCTTTATTAAATTGACTGAAGTGAGAAAAATCAATTATAGACATAAAATTTATTAGTTTATTATCAGATGTTAAATAATCTTAAAGCTTTATAACCATAAAATAAAATGTAAAATAGTTATCATTGTCCTTAAGATTAATTTTTGTTATATTAAGTGTTTAATATTGCTACAATAGATTTATATTATTTATGGTATAGCTATATATTTTTGAAAGATTACACTAATCTAACTAACATATTATTAATTATTCAAAAAATTTATGCGTAAATTAACTACATTCATTGTTATATTATTACTTACTAGTTCAGCTGTCTCTGTTGATTTGCAGGAAGCTTTAACTGCAGGGTATAAGAATAATGATGAGCTGAAAGCTGCGAGAATTAAATTTTTGAACTCAATTGAGAGTTTTTCACGAGCTTTTTCAGAGTTTATGCCTAGTGCCGGATTGCAGATTAATAGAAATAACAATAAAAATAAATATAATAAAAAATATGCAGAGAGACTTGGTCTTACCCCAGTGGAAACAGATAGCGATCAAGGTGCATTCACAATTGAGCAATCATTATTTAACGGGGGTTCTAGTGTTGCAGCTCTTAAAGCTGCTCAAGCAGGATTTAGAGCGTCACGAGGCGAATATTATGCCAGCGAACAGAAAGTATTATTAAATTTAATAACTGTTTATCTTGATTGTTTTGAGAGTAAAGAGAAATATGATATTTCTGAAAGTAGGGTCCGCACTAACATACAACAAGTTAATATAGTTGAAGAAAAATTAAAGCTTGGAGAAGCAACAGAAATAGATATAGCAACTGCAAGAGCAGGGCTTGCAGCGGCAGAAACAAATAAACTAGCTGCTTATGCCGATTTTCAAGGAAAAAAAGCAAATTTTATTAGAGTATTTGGAATAGAACCAACTAATATAACTATGCCTGATTTACCTAAAATGTTACCTGTGTCATTAGATCAGTTAACAAAAAAAGCTGTTAAGTTAAATCCTGATATTGATGCGGCAAGGCATAATGTGACTTCGGCTAAAGCTGTAGAAATGGCAGAAAAAGGAAAATTATTGCCGCAAGTAAGCGTAAAGTTGCAATCGGGTAGAATCAACTATAATCCGCAAGATCCAGTTGTTCAAAATATAAACACTAAAAGTGTTACTACTACTCTTGCAGTCAATATACCTATTTATCCTGAAGGAGGAGCTCAATATTCGCGAATTAGATTGGCTAAGAATCAAACAAGAAGTAGCGCAGTTCAGCTTGATAGTGCGATAAAGCAGACCCACGCAGGGGTTGTAAGTGTGTGGGAGGGATTTGAAGCAGCAAAATCACGTATTATTGCAGCTAATCAAGGTGTGGATGCTGCTCAAATATCATATGATGGTACTGTGCAAGAAGAAATAGTCGGGTCTAAAACAATATTAGATGTTTTAACTGCTGAAGAAAAATTATATGAAGCGAAAATAACTCGTGTAGATGCGTATAAATCTTCAGTAATTGCGGCATATCAAATGAAATTGTTAACCGGCGAGCTAACAGCTAAAAGTTTAAAACTTAAAGTAAAATATTTTAGTCCTGAAGAAGAGTTTAAGACTCTTAAAAAGAAAATGTTTATAGGTTTCTAACGTGAGTACAGAAAGTAAGAAGCAAGATATGTCTATAGAAGACATATTAAAATTGATCAAAGGAGTAATTAACAAGCGTAAAAATCATATGCACGGAAATGATAGTGAAGATGAAGATATATTAGAACTAACAGAGATGGTAAATCAAGATGAAGGAGAGAAGTTAATATCAACTAAATCTGCTGAGGTAATAGGTGATATTTTAAAAAATTTTACCGATATTATTAAAGAGTACAAGTTGGATAATAATATTCCATCTAAAAATGCACTTGAAGAATTAGTTATTGAGATGTTGAAACCAGAACTTAAGCTATGGCTTGATAAAAATCTACCTTTACTTGTTAAAGAGTTAGTAGAGGTTGAAATAAAGAAATTGGTGCAAAGTAGTAAGAGATAAGGTATTTATGTCATTCCAGCGGAAGCAGGAGTACAGAAATATAACCTTAATTATAGAATAGGTACATATTTAAAAAATAAACTTATAAAAAACTTATTTTTTATAGGTTTAGATTTTAGCATCCGTAATCTATCAACTATATATTTAATAAGGAATGATATGTTAAATAAATTATGTAAGATATTATTTTTTGTCAGACTGTTATTGGTGACAGGCCAAAGTTATGCTATACCACCCTCGTTATCTGGTGCCGAAGTAGTTACCGAAGACAAAGAGGTTAGCTCTAATTCAGATACTTCTATTTTTGATAAATTTAAGCAATTTTTTAGTAAACAAAACGATATACCTCCTAAATCAAAAAAAACTAAAGCAGCAGATCAAGAGGATCCAAAGCTTTCACAAGAGCCTAGTGAAAATGAACATGCTAAGTTGTTTATGGATGTAGGTAATGCAACATTACCTAGTGCTGCAAGTAATACTGTTCATACAAAAAATACCAGTCATGCAAGTAGTGTAGATTTAGCTTCTCATGACATTAATGAATCTAATGAAACTGAGGCATCTGAACCTTTTATAGATGTAGGTAATGCAACATTACCTAGTGCTGCAAGTAATACTGTTCATACAAAAAATACCAGTCATGCAAGTAGTGTAGATTTAGCTTCTCATGACATTAATGAATCTAATGAAACTGAGGCATCTGAACCTTTTATGGATGTAGGTAATGCAACATTACCTAATGCTGCAAGTAATACTGTTCATACAAAAAATACCAGTCATGCAAGTAGTGTAGATTTAGCTTCTCATGACATTAATGAATCTAATGAAACTGAGGCATCTGAACCTTTTATGGATGTAGGTAATGCAACATTACCTAATGCTGCAAGTAATACTGTTCATACAAAAAATACCAGTCATGCAAGTAGTGTAGATTTAGCTTCTCATGACATTAATGAATCTAATGAAACTGAGGCATCTGAACCTTTTATGGATGTAGGTAATGCAACATTACCTAATGCTGCAAGTAATACTGTTCATACAAAAAATACCAGTCATGCAAGTAGTGTAGATTTAGCTTCTCATGACATTAATGAATCTAATGAAACTGAGGCATCTGAACCTTTTATGGATGTAGGTAATGCAACATTACCTAATGCTGCAAGTAATACTGTTCATACAAAAAATACCAGTCATGCAAGTAGTGTAGATTTAGCTTCTCATGACATTAATGAATCTAATGAAACTGAGGCATCTGAACCTTTTATGGATGTAGGTAATGCAACATTACCTAATGCTGCAAGTAATACTGTTCATACAAAAAATACCAGTCATGCAAGTAGTGTAGATTTAGCTTCTCATGACATTAATGAATCTAATGAAACTGAGGCATCTGAACCTTTTATGGATGTAGGTAATGCAACATTACCTAATGCTGCAAGTAATACTGTTCATACAAAAAATACCAGTCATGCAAGTAGTGTAGATTTAGCTTCTCATGACATTAATGAATCTAATGAAACTGAGGCATCTGAACCTTTTATGGATGTAGGTAATGCAACATTACCTAATGCTGCAAGTAATACTGTTCATACAAAAAATACCAGTCATGCAAGTAGTGTAGATTTAGCTTCTCATGACATTAATGAATCTAATGAAACTGAGGCATCTGAACCTTTTATGGATGTAGGTAATGCAACATTACCTAATGCTGCAAGTAATACTGTTCATACAAAAAATACCAGTCATGCAAGTAGTGTAGATTTAGCTTCTCATGACATTAATGAATCTAATGAAACTGAGGCATCTGAACCTTTTATAGATGTAGGTAATGCAACATTACCTAGTGCTGCAAGTAATACTGTTCATACAAAAAATACCAGTCATGCAAGTAGTGTAGATTTAGCTTCTCATGACATTAATGAATCTAATGAAACTGAGGCATCTGAACCTTTTATGGATGTAGGTAATGCAACATTACCTAGTGCTGCAAGTAATGAAATGCGTTATGATGAAATTATTTCTAATGCACATGCTGAAACAAATCTAGCATCCAATATAACTCTTAACGTACCAAGACAGATGGTATCTATGACTCCGGTTCGCCCTGAAAACTATGTAGTACTTCCGTCACCACCTGTACATACGCCTATTCCGCTTAATCCACCTCCTGATGCTAATAAAGAGAAAGAAAGCGTAATACCTATAGTATCGTCGGCCACACTGTCTGTGTCTAATATGCCTGCTATTTCTCTGCATGCAGTTAGTACACCGGTAACCCAAGATACTACTTCAAGTACCATGCTGGCAATAGTGCATCCGGCAGAAAATCTGGTAGTATCTGTACCTGCACCGCCGGTAATACCTACATATCAATCGTCTACACAACCTATAATGCCGAGTAGTCCAAATACACCTGTTAGTACTCTGCCTAAAGTAGTGTCTGTAACTAATTCTTCGGCAGAGATAAATAATACGAAAAAGACATTAACGGTTAGCTCGTATATGCCGAAAAAACAAGATTGGAATACTCCACTCATACCTGTTGTAGTGAAACCCAATCACAGTAAGCCTTTAGAGACGCAGAATAGTCAAGCTACAAATAATCAAGAGAAATCACTGCTAGTAAGCTCTCCAAATGTTATGATTCAAGAACAAGATAATGCACTAGATAATGAAACATTGGAATCGGCAACAAAATTTGTTAAAGATGAAACACAAATGTTATTTTTACCTGATGATGATATAGTTCTTGGTAAACTAACTGAGCAAGCGACTTTAGAGCAGATGGATATGTATGCATATATAGGGCTATTCCAAAAGAAAAAAGAATGGATAGTAAATGCTGAAAGAAGAAAAATTGTAGAGAGTTTTATTAAATATGATTATGATATAAATAAACACAAAGATATTTATGCCAACTTATCTTATTGTAGTGCAGTAGATAATGCTTTTAGAGCAATTGATAACAATAATATTTCTGAACTGCGTACGTTACTTGATGTTTATCCTATATTGCACGAAAAGAACAGACTAGGTGAAACATTACTAACTGCTTCTATTTATAATGATAATTACTATTTAGCAAAATTTCTGGTCATACGCGGCATTAAAATTTCTACTCTAAATGATGAGTGCAAATATCCGTTAGATATTGCATTAGTTCAAGGAAATGCTAACATAGAGTGTATGTTAATAAAAGCTAAAGGTTATAATTAACGTTATTTTGTTTGCGTAATTCTCATCCCATGGTTTGACCACAGGATCTACAAACACTTAAAGTACTTATAATCTTAGTATTGTACATCTGGTGGGTCCCGCGATCAAATCGCAAGATGACACCGGATATTTTTCTGATCCACATCACAATTTAAATAATTCTTGCAAAGCATAATTGCTTTTCTATATTAAATAGTTTAATTTAGAAAGAAAAATAATTAATTACCTCCCCTAATATATGAATGATTTATTCAGCTTTAACAAAGAAAAAAAATTTAATCTAGTTGATACTAGCTATAGTGCAAAAGATATTGAAGTATTAGAGGGACTTGAGCCTGTTCGTAAAAGACCAGGAATGTATATTGGCGGCATCGATTCAAATGCTATGCATCATTTAGTATCTGAGGTGCTGGATAATGCTATGGATGAAGCAGTGGCGGGTTATGCAAGTATTATCACGATAGAAATGCATCAGGATCATAGTATTACTATATTTGATAACGGTCGCGGTATCCCTATTGATAATCATCCTAAATTTCCTGATAAATCTGCTTTAGAGGTAATTTTAACTACTCTTCATTCGGGCGGTAAATTCTCAAATAATGTTTATAATACTGCAGGCGGTTTACACGGTGTTGGAATATCTGTAGTTAATGCTTTATCTAAACATTTAGAAATCAAGGTTTATAAACAAGGTAAATTATATAGTCAAAGTTATTCTAGAGGAGCAAAGTTAACTGATTTAATATGTGAAGAAGCACCTAAAAGACTAAGAGGTACATCAATAAATTTTATTCCCGATCCAGAAATTTTTGGTGAAAAATTACATTTTAATCCTAAAAAGATTTATGAGCTTGCAAGATCAAAAGCTTATTTATATCGCGGTGTTACTATAGAATGGGAGTGTGAAGTAGAAGTGCCGTCAGATATACCTAAAAAGGCATTAATAAATTTTCCGAACGGTTTAAAAGATTATTTAAGTTCAAAAATAACTCTAGATAATTTAATTACTCAGGAAATTTTTTCAGGTAATATAGAGTCTAAGCTGGACGAGGTAAAACTTGAATGGGCAATCTGCTGGCAAAAGAACTATAACTCAGCGTTTATGCAATCTTACTGTAATACCGTTCCGACTCCGCAAGGAGGAACACATGAGCACGGGCTTAAGTCAGCTATTTTACGCGGGCTTAAAGCATATGGTGAAATGATAGGGAATAAAAAAGCTGCTAATCTGATCATTGAGGATATTTTAGAAACTGCAAGTGTAGTACTTTCTGTTTTTATATCTGCACCATCTTTTCAGGGGCAAACTAAGGAAAAATTAGTATCAAACGGTGTAAGCAAACCTGTTGAGAATATAATAAAAGATCATTTTGACCACTTTCTTAGTAGTAATAAAGTTTTAGCTACTAATCTTCTTGAACATGTAATTGCTATTGCCGAATTTAGAATAAGTAAGAAAAACGAAAAAAATATTTCTCGTAAAAATGCTACTCAAAAATTACGTTTACCTGGTAAACTTGCTGATTGCACACGTACCTCACCCGAAGGAACAGAATTATTTATTGTGGAAGGTGATTCGGCAGGAGGTTCTGCAAAACAA
The DNA here is from genome assembly GCF_039954865.1 of Rickettsia sp. Oklahoma-10. Taxonomy (NCBI): domain Bacteria; kingdom Pseudomonadati; phylum Pseudomonadota; class Alphaproteobacteria; order Rickettsiales; family Rickettsiaceae; genus Rickettsia; species Rickettsia oklahomensis. The sequence goes on from NZ_CP157197.1 coordinate 635,047, forward strand.
GCGCGTAATAGGGAAACACAGGCAGTGTTACCGTTATGGGGCAAGGTACTAAATGTGGCGAGTTCTACGCTTGAGAAAATCCTTAATAATCAAGCAATACAGGATTTAGAAATAGCACTTGCTTGTGGTAGTTTAAAAAATTATAAAGAAGAAAATTTGCGTTATGAAAAAATAATTATTATGACTGATGCAGATGTAGATGGTGCCCATATAGCTTCATTATTAATGACTTTCTTTTTTGTACGAATGCCAAAATTGGTAGAAGGGGGGCATTTATATTTAGCGAAACCCCCGCTTTATCGTTTAACGCAATCTAATAAAACTTATTATGCAGCTGATGAAGATGAAAAAGTAAGGTTAACAGATAAATTATCAAAAACAAGTAAAGCTAAAATTGAAGTAGGTAGATTTAAAGGTCTTGGTGAAATGATGCCTGCTCAATTAAAAGAAACTACTATGCATCCTGAAAAAAGATCGCTTTTAAAGGTGACTTTAGAAGATTTCCAAAATGTCAATAAAATAGTAGATGATTTAATGGGTAAAAAGCCGGACAAAAGATTTCAATTTATTTATGAACAAGCTTTAGTTAAAATGGACGAAATTATTAATGATTTGGATATTTGAAGAAACATGTCACCCCGTGGCTTGACCACGGGGTCTTAGGAGAAAAAGTTTATTATACAAGATTCCATGATCAAGTTGCGGGATGACATTGAGAAAATTAATTCACACTGGTTATGCATTTTCGCAATGACGTTAAAAACACAAAATTAAACACATATTTGGAGTATTATGTTATTACGTTTAATTATAACACTATTATTTATAATAAATTCTATTTGTGCATTTGCAGAAGCAGAAAAAGAACCTGAAAATAAAATATCGAATCAGGAAGCTTATAAGCAATTTCAAAACGTATTTGAACGTATAGAAAAGGATTACGTACAGATACCCGATAGGCAAAAAATGATAGATGAAGCAATTAACGGTATGTTAAATTCGCTTGATCCTCATTCAGGCTATTATACTGATGAGGATTTAGAAGATATTTTTACTTTTACAAAAGGTGAATTTGGCGGAATCGGTGTTGAAATAATGTATGATAGCGGAGTAATTAAGATTATATCTCCTATTGACGATTTGCCGGCTTTCAAAGCAGGACTGAAAGGTGGGGATTATATAGTAGGTGTGAATGACGAATTAGTCTCTACGCTTGGTCCTAATAAAGCTATAAAAGAAATGCGTGGTACAGCTGGTACTAAGGTTAAATTGTTGATAATTAAGGAAGAAGAGGCAAAGCCACAAGAAGTAGAACTTACTCGGGAAATAGTAAAAATCAAGCCGATAAAAGCACATTTAGAGAAGAATAATATTGCATATATACGTATAATTACTTTTAATGAGTCAACAATTTCTGAGTTGAAGAAAGCAGTAAAAAAGTTAAACACTGAAAGTAAAGAGGGTCTTAAAGGTATTATTCTTGATTTACGCAATAATGCTGGAGGTATACTCGATCAAGCTATTGCAGTTAGTGATTATTTTATTGATTCCGGTATAATTGTAACAACAAAAGGTAGAACTGTATCAAGTAATAGTGAAACTAAAGCAAATGAGTTTTCGTTAAAAGCTCCCAAAGTACCTATGATAGTGTTAATAAATGGTAATTCTGCCTCTGCCTCGGAAATAGTTGCTGGAGCTTTGCAAGATCATAAAAGAGCAATAATACTTGGTACTAAGTCTTTCGGTAAAGGATCAGTTCAGGCTCTAACGCAAATCAATTCTAGGGCTGCCGTAAAACTCACCATATCTAAATATTACACCCCAAGTGGTCGTTCTATTCAAGCAGAAGGAATAGAGCCTGATATTATAATTGAGCCAGCAAAAGTCGAATATCCTGAGGTGAAAAAAATAGATAAGCGTTTTTCAGAGAGTTCTTTAAAAAATTACCTAAAGAATGATAATGCAAAAAATAAAGATAATGCATTTAAAAACAAAGATAGTAAAAAAGAAACAAAAACCAAAAATAATAAACAAGAAGAGAATGAATTATCGGAATTATACAAAAAAGATTATCAATTTGCTCGTGCTTATGATGTGATTACAGGGTTAATTATTAATAAGAAGTTGGAAACAAGTAATGTTAAACAAGAAGGTAAGGAGCAGCAAGAGTAATATAATTCTTTGTCATTCCTAACTTTTTGTATAGATCCCTATTTCATGCCCGCAACATGTAAGCGGTAGTCTAGTAAAACCTAAGCAAAACTTGTTTTTCAGGTTTATTTTGTTAATTAATTTATAATTTTGTACTAATAGTAAGATTATTTTCTAGATTTCCGCCTCAGCTGGTATAAAATCCTGAATGTTAGTACAGTAGAGGGGCAAGCTAAAGGGTGATATCGGTTGAGCTAAAAATAAATACTAGGTTTCGTAATGAACCATAATAAATATATAGTAAGATTATCGTTCATTATATTGTTTCTTAATATTATTATAAATATGATGTTTTACCGTTATTTTATAATAAAAGAAATGATAGTAAAACACGTAGCTTTGGAACATACTAAAATTGTAGAACTTTACATTGATAATATTTGGAATACTCATCAGCATGTAATCAGTAAATTACATAAATTCGATTATTTAAAACTATTACAAGATCAACAGTTTATTGATTTTGTAAAGATTACCGCTCAATGGTTCACTAACCTTAATATTAATATTTCTCTCTACGATCTTAAGGGTAATAAATTTATTACTAGTAATATGTTACATATGTATAGTGTAGAAAACTATAAAGATGATAATTTGGTTGAGATAGCTACCGCAAAAATCGATAAATTTTTTTTAAAGTCTTTTACTTCCAGTGCTCCGCTTCAAGATGCTTTTGAAGGTATTACAAGTAATATATTATTACCAAGGGTAATAATAGAAAATGAGAGTGACTTAACATTGGAAGAAGCTTCTTTTGTTACTAGCTATATCCCTATTATAGGTAATAATTTAGATTGTCCAGTAGATGCAGTATTTGAGATTAATACTAATATTACCAACCAGTGGCAAAATATAACATCGCTTGAGCAAAAAGTTTTTATAACGTTTATTATTATTTTTATAATATTCTGCACTATAATTATTAGTAATACTAACTATGCTAGAAAAATCATTGAGGAGCAGCTTGAAACAAATAGAAATTTAAAAGCTCAAATAGTAAAGCTAGAAAAAACTAGTTCTTCAAATACAAAATTTTTTACTAATATTAGTCATGAGTTGCGTACACCACTTAATGCTATAATAGGTTTTTCGGAAATTCTTATGTCGGAAAGGGATATAGAAAAAAGTAAAAATTATATTAAAGATATAAATGATGCCGGTAAACATTTACTTAGTATGATTAATGATATTTTAGATCTTTCTAAAGCTTCTGCCGATAAATTAAAAGTAGATAGTATTGATCTTGATTTAAATAAATTAATTAGTTCTTCGCTTATACTTGTTAAGCCTCGTGCTGATAAAGCCAAAGTGGCCTTAATTAGTAAATTACCGAAAGAGCATGTTGTTATAAAGGCTGATCCAAAAAGGCTAAAACAAGTATTCTTAAATCTTTTATCAAATGCCGTGAAATTTACAAATTCTGGAGGAAGTGTTACTATTGCACTTGAAAAAGACAAGTTGGCAAAATTAGTATATATAAAAGTTATAGATACCGGCATCGGTATTGAGGAAAAAGATATTCCAAAAACTTTGTCAGCATTCGGCCAAATTGATAGTGAGCTTAGTCGAAAATATGAGGGGACCGGTCTTGGGTTGCCGCTTACTAAAAAGCTGGTTGAACTTATGAATGGTAAATTTGATTTACAAAGTAAGATAAATAAAGGTACCACTGTAACAATAACTTTTACATATGACGTTAGTATTGAAATATAGGCGTTGTAAAATAAGAGTTGATAGCTTAAAATTCTATGTCATTGCGCAGAAAACTATCAGTTTTGACTTATCAAGGAAGCAAAATACTAATTCTTAGTATTTTTCTGGATTGCTATACTTCTTTTTAGTAGCATAGTTCATGATAAAATCTATAGTTATTTAGGCAATGCTACAAAATATATGTAGAATATAAAAAATTTTTTGGGTATTATAAGAAATGTTATAAATTTTTACAAAAAATATGAAATTGATTATCTTATTATTTGCGTTTTTATTTTCTATAGTTTCTTTCGGAGAAAGCGAAACTATAAAAGGAAAGCCTTTAAAATGTGTAGCAAATGATGATTTTGAAAATAGGCTAGATGAACAGGAACAAGAAATCAGAAGATTAATTGGTACAGTTGAGGTTTTACAACATAAGATTGATATGTTAATACAAAACTCAAATATTCCAAATCAAGTAGAAAATACTGAAATTGTAGAAAGTAATAATTCAAAAAGCCAAGACGTTTTTGATGTAGCTTTGCTAAAAGATATGCCTGATACTGCTTCTAAAAAAACCATTACAGTCAATAAGGATGTAGCTCCTGATAAGCAATCTTATGATTTAGCTCTAGCTGTTTATAAGGATAATAAGATTACTGAAGCAAAAGATAAATTTAAAAATTTTATCCAAAAGTATCCTAACAGTTCGCTAATTAGTAATGCTTATTTTTGGTACGGGGAATGCTTTTTTAAACAAAGAGATTATAACAGAGCAGCAGTTAACTATTTAAAAGGCTATAAAGAGTCACCGACAGGGGCAAAATCTTCTGATGGGTTATTGAAATTAGCACTTTCCTTAGGTGAACTAAAAAAAACTCAGGAAGCATGTAATATGCTTGCTAAGCTTGATAAGGAATTTCCAACTAATAGAACAGCTGCATCTAGGAAAATGACAGAAGATGCTAAGATCAAATTTGGCTGTAAAAATAAATAAAAATAATAAAATATGACTGATATTTTAGATGAAGTATTGAGTGATCAACATGAAGAAAAAAGGTTAATTTTTTTCAAAAAGCTTTTATCTATAATAATAATCATTTCTATAATAGCTATTACTATAATGGTTGTTATTAATAATAATAAAGATAAAAGAATTAAAAATAACCAGAAAAATGGAGATCTTCTTGTTAAGACCGTTGGTTTAGAAGTAACAAAAGATAATAAAGAATTAGCTTTTAATACTTTAGAAAATTTAGTTACTACTAGTAATACTAGAATAAAAGAAATAGCTGCATTAGAACAAGTAGCTATAAAGATTGCGGAACAAAAATATTCAGAAGCTAAAGACCTGCTTAATAAAATTATCGAAAATAAAGAATATTCTGAAATTTCTACTTCTTATGCACGTATTTCATGGTGTGGTCTCGTCATTGATGATCAAAATTTAGATATGCAAGATAAAGAAACATTGACAAAATATTTAAACTATTTTGATGATGAGAAAAAACCTTTTTGGGCTACAGCCACTATTATGAAAGCTATATGGAATATTAAGAATAATATAAAACTAGAAGTAGAAAAAAATCTAAAAAATTTATTAATTTCAAATAATGTATCTGATTTGTTAAAAGATCAGGCTAAGGCTCTACTCGTAAATTTAAATCCATAATAATTTAGTACTTAAGGAAAAATATGACAAAAAAAATAGCACTTCTGTTATTACCTTTTATTTTAATTTCATGTAGCAGACTTGGACCGCAAAGGGTAAAAAATATTGTTGAACTGACTCCTAAATTATCAATGCAAACTAATGAACCAATATATTTAGATTCTAATACAAATATGTATGCATTTAATGTAAATATGCTTAAAGATAAACAGTATAGTTTTGCTAGAAGCAAAATAATTACCGATCCAGTTTTTATAGGTGATATTATTTATGCATTGGATATTAGCTCAAATATTTCAGCATTTTCTATAGAGAAAAATAAGATTATTTGGTCTTATAAATTAAGTAGACATAAGAAAGATAATTATGTAGGTGGTGGAATTTTACATTATAACGGCAAGCTATACGTAACATACGGCTCAAGATTGTTAGTAGTAGTAGATGCAAAATCAGGTTATGAAATCATTAGAAAAGAACTACCGGATATTATTAGAATTAAGCCTGTTATGCTAAATGATAATACTGTTTTAGTGCAAACTATCAGTAATCAAACAATTGCTTTAGATGCAGAAACTTTAAAAACCGTATGGGAGCATGAAAGCCTTACGGAAGTTTTATCGGCTAGTTATTTTATGACACCGATAGTACAACATGACAATGTAATAGTAACTTATAATTCTGGGCAAGTACTTGCATTGAATATAAAAAATGGTGAAGTAAGATGGAATTTTGAGTTTGCAAATCTTAGCGATCACATAGCTATACCAAATTTTGATGAATCAAGTATTTTATGTAAGCCCGTTCATGATAATATGAATTTATATATAGCAACCGGTCTTGGTAAGCTTATTAAATTGAGTACAGCAACCGGCAGTGTGATTTGGCAGGTAAATGCAGAGGATATCCAATCAATGTCTTTAATCGGTAATAGTTTATTTGTAACAAATAATGCAAGACAAATAGCAGCATTTAATCCTGAAACAGGGAAAGTAAAGTTTGTAGCTGATTTAAATGATAGAAATGATCCTAAGAAACTAAAATCTGCTACTTTTTTAGCACCGTTTGTTGGAGTTGATAATAACAATAAGCAAAGTTTAAATGTGATTTCCGTTAACGGTGTTTTATATAGTTTTGATGTTGATAATACTGGATTAAACATGATGCCTCATATCGGCAAAATTATAAAGAATATTCGTTATTATGGTTTAAGTACAAATAATCATCTATATTTCTCTACTGAGAGAAATATAATATTTGGAAGTAAATAGATTATATTTAACTTGACAAATGGTAGCTATTAATGCTATTAAATGTGTTCCAGCCTTTATTTAAAAATTAAAAAGATACTATTGTGAAAACTTATTCTGCAAAACCATCGGGCATTGAAAAGAAATGGTGGGTTATAGACGCAAAAAATATTGTACTCGGACGACTCGCTAGTAGAGTTGCTAATATGCTACGTGGTAAGCATAAGCCTAGCTTTACTCCTCATTTAGATTGTGGTGATAATATAATCATAATAAATGCAGCGTATGTAAAATTAACAGGTAAAAAAGCGGATACCAAAGATGGAAAAATATATTACAGACATACAGGATTTCCAGGTGGTATTAAAGATACTACGGCAGGTAAAATCTTAAGCGGTAAACACCCTGAGAGGGTTATTAAAATGGCTGTAAAAAGAATGATTACAAGAAATGCTTTAGGTGCTAAGCAAATGAGTAATTTGTATATTTATGCGAATAGTGATCATCCTCATGTAGGACAGCAGCCTATAATTTATGATTTTGCGAGCCAAAATCCAAAAAATAAAAAGTAATTACCTATGACAAAGTTAAAGATTAAAACAGACAAGCTATTAACTAAAAAAGTTCTAACTTCTGAGAAGCTAGCAGTAAAAGCACCTAAAGAAACAATAGATAATTTAGATAAGTTTTATGCTACAGGGAAAAGAAAAAATGCTATAGCACGAGTATGGCTTAAAGTAGGAGAAGGTAAAATAGTTGTTAATAAAAAAGCAATAGACCAGTATTTTCCTTCTGAAACTTATGTGAAAACGATCTTACAACCTTTTGTTTTAACAAATACTATCAATCAGTATGATGTAATTTGTACTGTTAGAGGTGGAGGAATTTCAGGACAAAAAGGAGCCATTTTACATGGGATTTCTAAAGCTCTAGATAAATCTGCTCCGGATTTCCATGCTATTTTGCGTAAAGGTGGTCTTTTAACACGTGATTCTAGAGTAGTAGAGCGTAAGAAATACGGACAGCGTAAAGCGCGTAAGAAAACACAATTTTCTAAACGTTAAGATAGAATTTAAGCTGTTTGCATTGCAATTGTTACATGGCTCTAATATTATTTCCGCTTTTGCTGGAATGATATAGAATACTTGCAACAGCTGTAGTAAACAATATCTGTAATAATATATTATTTCTCCTCTGTGGCGGGGTAGCTCAGTTGGTGAGAGCAACGGAATCATAATCCGTGTGTCGTGGGTTCAAATCCCTCCCTCGCTACCATTCATTCATCTTTTTAAAAGTTCTAGTTTTTAGTAAAATTTTGTATAAATCATTTTATATTAGGGTCTGTGAAGATTGCTAACAAGATTTAATTTTCACTAAACAATATATTAAGATAACTAATCAATTAGAAACTTTTGTAGAGCCTAGCATTTTATGAAATTGATATTAATAACTTTAATTCTTATGTTTATGTACTTTTCTTAAATGTATGCCAGATCCTTACCTAAAGGGTTTGTGTATCTTAAAGATATCGATCCTACACTTATCCAAAGTATGTGTTATTATGCAGATGAAAATTTTGTTGGTAAAAGGTAGAGGATTATAAAACACCGGAAGCAATTTTACCATATGAAGCTGATAAAGTTCTTAAAGTATTATCGGATGAGGAAAGATGGTTATTCACTTACACTTAATTATATATTATGCATATAAATGACAAAAAGTTGTACAGCGCTTTTTAAGATGAAGATAATTTTGATTAAAAAAATAAGAATCATTTTTACCCATATATGATAAGTCTAAATGTTTTACATTAGGTTATATAGCTGAAAGATCGAGAGTATGAGTGTATATTAAGGGTAGTACACTATATAGATTTATCGATAAGAAAACTTCGGCAGGACGTTAATAATAATCCTAAAGCAAAAGTTGAAAGACAAGCGTGTTATATCCTATTTAGATGACAATAACATGCGACATATATACTTCTTGTAACATATTTTGATGAAGCTTCACATAATGACTGTAAATTAATTGATATGCAATATTTAGCAAAACCTAATTATTTAGGTTCTAAGATGCAAAAAACATAATTTAAAAGTAATGTCAAATTGAGTGGTGGCATGTACACTTGAAGATGTATCTTATAAAGATTAATATTTTAACTTTGATATAGAAAAAACTATGACAGTATTAAGTGAAAAAAATGTATTCCGTGTCAAGGTGGAGTGCTGCCACTTGATAAAAAAGAAATTGATTGCTAAATTATTAGCTGAATTACAAAATGCATATCAAGTAAATGAATTAGTACATCTTAAGAAATATAAATTTCCTAATTTTGTAAAAGCTATAGAGTTTGCAGATAAGATAGCTGCAATTGTAGAACAAGAAGCGCATTATCCCGCATTAAGATTAAGTGATTGAATATATAAATTTTAATGCCGAAACTCAAATTGATACAATTAATTGGAAAACTGACACTACAATAAATCACTACCTCAGTAATTTTATTATAAATTGACATATTAAGAGAAGTAAAGGATTTTATAGCTAACCTCGCAAATGCTATTTACTGCACATATAATTGGTGATTATAATTATAACTGAATAAAGAATGATAGTACATAATATTATGGTTGGATCTAGTTGCGGTCAAGATATAGAGTTACACAATGATTGTGCTGTATTTTAGGCAATGATACTACAGATAGCTCATTATTTAGTGCTATAAATCAGTTAATTGAGAGTAGAGATATCAAGTACTCTTTAATTTCTATATTACAGCAGTAACATAAGTAATTAGGCTAGGATATATAGCTAATAAAATTAAGGTACATGTACATATCAATTCTGATCACTATGAATAATAGTGATCAACATAATGTATGTTTAGGTCAAATATAGGATCAAGAGGCTATAAATAATTTAATATATAAAACTTTTACTGAATTAATGAGTCAAATTCTTTTACAACGGCTTGATAAAGTTTCCTTTTGAAAGGAATTATAATAGATAATAGCTCGTCAAGTGATGCCCACCTCCATTGGTCAAATTCCGGATTAGAGGTATTTATATTAATATCTTCGTTATTTCCAGTAAATCTAATTAGAAACCAGCGTTGTTTCTGTCCACGAAAATTACCGTTCCACAATTTAGGTATTAAAAAGCTTGGTAAATCATAACTATACCAGCATTTGCTTTCGGCAATAATATATCCTTTATCACTTCCTATTTCTTCAAGCATCTCACGCATTGCTGCAATACTTGGAGTTTCACCGGGCACTATCCCACCTTGCGGCATTTGCCATGCAGATATTTTTGTATCTATTCTTTTACCGACGAAGATATTATTATCAGCATTTAATATCATCATGCCGACCCCTGGTCTATATGGTAAATCAAGATATTTTTTGGAAACATTTTTCATTATTTTTCTACTTTAAATAATCAATTATAATGTTATTACTTTATTTTTACCTGTTGTTTTAGCTGTATACATAGCGTTGTCAGCACGTTCAATAAAAGATTCTATAGATTCTTCTTTTTTATATTCCGTAACTCCGATTGAAATAGTTTTATTTAAAGGTTCCATGTGATCTTCAATGTGAAAATCCGTATACTCTATTTTAACTCTAACTCTCTCCGCAGTTTCAATTGCTTTAGAAATATCTATATCTGTTAAGAGGATAGTAAATTCTTCACCGCCAAATCTTGCTATTAAATCTGTTACTCTGAGAGTATTTTTCAAAATACGGGATACAATTGTTAAAACCTTATCGCCTGCTTGGTGACCGTAAGTATCGTTTACATGTTTGAAATTGTCGATATCGCATATAAGTAAATATAATTTAATATTTTCTTTATTAGCTTTCTCAATCATTTGTTTGAGGTGTATATCAAAATAGCGACGATTAAATAGACCGGTTAAGCCATCTTTAGCTGCTAAATTAACACTTTGCTCAAGATCATTACGTAAATTATCTTGATATTGCTTACGCCTTAATTGTGTTCTAATTCTAGCTAGTAATTCGCTTTCCTCTATAGGATAAATGAAATAATCATTAATACCGAGTTCAACACCTTTTACAACCAAAGGCATACCGTCTTCATCAATTTGTAAAATTATTACCACTCCGTTTATTTCTGCTTTACCTCTTAAAATAACACTAATTCTTAAAGGATCATCATTTTCAAGCGTACTACTAATAATTATTAAATTGGGTTTGTATTTATTGATAATGTCTAATTCATCGGAATTACTGATCACCTTTACGTTTGTTGTAATCTTAAGTAACATTTGTTTTATATTTTTTGCTTGTACTATATCATCATTAATGAGTAATATTTTTTTATCTGCAAAATTGTCATGCATTTCAATATTTGTTACGCCTAATAATGCATTAGTGCTATTACGAAGTTTTAATTCATCGATTAAGCTTTTCATTCTGGATAATGATTTAAGTCTTACAAATAAAGCGGTATCATTAATTGGCTTTGTTAAAAACTCATCAGCTCCTGCTTCAAGACCTTTTACTCGATCATCAATATCGGAAAGTGCAGTCACCATTACAACCGGTATATGAGTAGTTTCTGGATCGGTTTTTATCGTTTTACATACTTCAAATCCATCCATTTCCGACATCATAACATCCAGTAGTATAATATCAATTTTTCCCTTTTTTAGAATTGCCAATGCTTCTTTACCGCTATTTGCAGTAAGAACCGTATAATACTCTTTTAAAAGTTTGGCTGTTAGTAATTTAATATTGGTTTCTATATCGTCTACTACTAATATTGTGGTCATAAGATTAAATTCTTGTTTTTAAAGGAAATAATTTGTATACTTATACTTTAATTTTAAGTCTTAAACATAGTATAATATATGAAAGTTTCAGCAAATTCAATTAGAACAGGTAACATATTAGTTTATAATAATGATTTATGGGTTGTAAGCAAAACGCCGGAACATACGCAACCTGGGAAAGGTGGAGCTTATGTACAAGTTGAGATGAAAAATGTAAAAACAGGGGTAAAACGTAACGAAAGATTCAGTTCTTCCAATTATTTAGAAAAAGCTGCGCTTGAACAAAAAGATTATCAATTTTTATATTTTGAAGGTGATGATTTAGTATTGATGGATACAAAACATTTTGACCAAATAAATGTTCCCAAGGGGATTTTAGAAGAAAAATTACCTTTCTTAACTGAAAATATGATAGTTAAAGTCGAATTTTATAATGAAAAGCCTTTAAATATTGAGCTTCCTCCAACCGTTATAATTGAGATTAGTGAAACTGATCCGGTAATAAAGGGAGCAACTGCTAACGCTTCTTATAAATCAGCAATTTTAACAAATGGTATTAAAGTTAAAGTACCGCAATATTTAGAAATAGGGGAAAAAATTGTTGTCAAAACTGATGATATGACATATGTCGAAAGAGCCAAATAAGTCTACTAAGATAGAACTTCAAAAATTGGTGTAGTTGTTCTAAAAGAGAGCTACAGTATGAACTATAAAGTATACATTGCGTTCCAAGGACTTTGCACTCCCTTGCTCTTTGTTGAAGTTGATCTTCGTATACTGTTTTTACTTTAATATTAATTAGATGCAACCTATAACTAATTTATTGATTAATGTCCTGCGTAAAGCAGTTAAGTTTTTGCATAGAGATTTTTTAGAACTCGAAATGCTGCAAAGAAATTCTGTAAGAAATGAAGAATTTTGCACGCGGTCTTATTTAAAATTGAAAACTTTATTATGTGAAGAATTACAAAAACATACACAATATTTATTTTTTCCGGAGGATAAATTCGATTTAAATAATAATTATGATAGTGTGTTTTTAATGAACCCTATAGATAGTGTAAATAATTTCGCTAGAAGTATACCTTTTTTTGCGATATCTGTAACTTATTTAAAAAGGAATCAAGGAGTTTTGACTCCTACTTCTACAATAGTATATTTCCCCGCTCTTAATGAAATTTATTATGCTGAAAAAGGTAAAGGAGCTTGGATAGAAAAAAATAATTTATACTCTAATTATCAAAGATTAAGGCTTAGAGTTTCTGATAATGCTGATTTAAAGAACTGTTTAGCAATTATTGAAGATTTAAATCATAATGATTTGGGAGAGGTAGATAATATTAGATCTTTTGGCTCTCCTTGCTATGCGGCTACACTTATAGCATCAGGTAAAGCAGATTTAATATGTTTATCATTATTAAATTTTACATTATATTATGCATTTGACCTTCTTATTAAGGAAGCAGGCGGTATAATTATGGATTCTAGCGATAAATTTATGTATTCAAATCGCTATATTGCAAAGCAACTTAAAAAATATTAGACAAGAAATTATTTTAGTATTTGCATTTTTATTGTGAGAATATAATATTATTATGCATAAGGTTATGGTACATTATAAAGAGTTTGAATTTGACTGTGATTTTGGTGGACAAAGAGCCAAGTTTAAGTTTTATATAGGTACGCCGCAAGAAGGTCATCATCCACTGCAATTTCAAGCAAAATGGTTATCTGATGAAAGAGGCGGTACTATTCCTGATGAGGTTATGAAAGCAATATCACAGCTAAATGATCTTGCAAAAAAAAATGGTGTTCCACTGCCGGATTTATGTGTATATGCTCTTGGTTCTGCTCAAGAAGCCCAAACTATCCTTCAAGAAGAAGATGAAGACAAGGATGATCACTAAGAAGATGCAGTAGAGCAGGCATAGTTAAAATAATAAGGAGATTCATAGAGATTAAAATGAAACAATATAATGATGTATTTAAAATTATTCACCGCGAAGGATATATATTTATTGCTAGTTTTGCATTAGTAAGTTTTTTATTAGCATCATTTAATGCAAAACTTGGCTGTATTGGTTTTATTGCTACTGTGTGGTGTATTTACTTCTTTCGTAATCCCGATCGATATGTTCCTATAAATGATGATTTGGTTATAAGTCCTGCAGATGGAATAATTCAAGAAATTAAGGAAGCATTGCCGCCGCCGGAATTAGGGTGCGGTGATGTAGCAATGATTAGAGTTAGTATTTTTCTAAATATTTTCAATGTCCATGTTAATAGAATTCCGGTAAATGGAAAAATTTTAGCACTTCATTATAATCCAGGGAAGTTTTTTAATGCTTCACTTGATAAAGCTAGTATTTATAATGAACGTCAATCAGTATTAATGGAAACTGATCAAGGGCAGAAAATTGTTTGTGTGCAAATAGCCGGACTCATAGCAAGGCGTATAGTGTGTGATTTAGAAGAGGGTAATGAAGTTAAAATGGGTGAGCGATATGGTATAATTCGTTTTGGTAGTAGATTAGATGTTTATTTACCGTTGAAAACAGCTTTATTAGTGAGTAAAGGGCAGACCACTATAGGCGGTGAAACTATCCTTGCTGATTTTGGACGTAAAAAGACAGCAGAATTCAAGTTTGAGAGGAAGTAGATATTTTTACGTGTCATACAAGTGTCCAGGATATAATTTCCACGTAGAACTTTTGTACTAATTAAGATTATTTTTTCTAGATTCCTGTTTTTGCAGGAATAACATAAAAGATGTAAATTTACTAAAATACATTTTGAGTATAAAATTGTTAAAAATTCGTAAGTCTATAATAACTAAGCCTGTACCTATAATAAAATTAATTCCCAACTTTGTTACATTGCTTGGCCTTGTAACTGGTATGAGCTCTATAAAATTTGCTTTGGATAGTAGATGGGAACTTGCAGTGTATTGCATTATAGTAGCAGCAATTATTGATGGTATCGACGGTAGAATAGCAAGAATGCTAAACGCAGCTAGTCCATTTGGTGCAGAGCTTGATTCATTATGCGATTTTGCTAATTTTGGTATAGCTCCTGCTTATTTAATATATTTATGGTCTTTTCAACAATATGAGTATAAGGTATTTTCATCAGCAGTAATGCTATTATTTATAGTGTGTATGGCATTGCGTTTAGCTCGCTTTAATGTTGGCATTTATCACCTGAAACAAGATAAAAAAACTGAATATTTTTTTACCGGTGTACCGGCTCCATGCGGAGCTTTACTTGCTTTAACGCCTGTAATGATAGATTTTGAAATCGGTACGTTATTAAATGTCAATACGCGTACTCACACTATAACAATTAATATATATTTGGCTATTATAGCTTTTCTACTTGCTAGTAGGCTTCCTACAATCTCAACAAAAAATTTAAGTATTAAACCTGAGTATTTATCGCTTGCAATGATTTTAGTTGCTATTGTTATTATAAATCTTATCATATATCCATGGTATTCACTGCCGTTAATTGCAGTGATATATATTCTTTCTATACCAATTTGTTATTTTTTTAAACATAGAGGGTATTGGTAAAGTTAATTATGCTGAGTGTATCACAACACGCTATCGACAAATATAAACATCATCCATTTACTAAATATGTAATTATTATAGCATTAGTAGTTTTTATTTATTTTGGATATAGAGTTTATGTTTGGGCAAATACACAATCCACGGACAATGCTTACATAAATGCAGCTATTTCAAACGTTAGTGCTGAAGTTAACGGTGTTTTAATAAAGTTGTTTATCACAAATAATACTAAAGTTAATAAAGGTGATCTGATAGGTGAAATTGATGATAGCGATTATAAAGCAAAGCTTGCGGCACTTGAAGCATCTATTGAAGCTTGCAAAAAAAATATAGAAATTATAGAGCAAAAAATCTCAATAGGGAGGATTAGCTTAGAACAAGCGGCTGAGAAATTAAAGCTTACTAAAATAAGCTTTAATATTGCGTCAACAGATTTTACTAGGATGCGGGAATTAAATAAGGCAAAATTTGCTAGCTCTAAAACATTAGATGATGCTAGAAATAATTATCAAAAAGCTAAAACAGATTATAAGCAAGCACAATTAGATTTAGATATATCTAAACAAAATGTTGTTCTTTTAGATCTTGAAAAATCTGCAGAAAAAGAAAAATTGAAAGAATTAACGGAAAATAAAAAAGTTACCTTAAGGAGCTTACAAAATACTAAACTTATTGCTATGGTATCAGGTATCTTCAGCAATAGTAGTTTAGAAATTGGAAATTATATATTACCTGGAAGAGCGTTGTTTTCTATAGTGCAAGATAATACTATGTATATTCAAGCTAATTTTAAAGAAACGCAAATTAAGAAATTTAAGTCCGGTATGAAAGTAAAAATTGAGTTTGATGCTTTGCCTAAAAAAGTAATTTACGGTAAGATTCGTAATATTGCTCCTGCTACCGGTTCTAAATTTAGTTTAATCCCACCCGATAATGCTACTGGTAATTTTACTAAGATAGTACAACGTGTACCTGTTCTAATAGATTTTGAGTCCCCAAGTGCCAGTCTAGTTCCCGGCATGTCAGCAACAGTATCAATTAGAACTGATCAAAAGATATAAAAATTATGGTTATATTATTAGCAGTGATAGTGCATTTGCTTCTATACAGTCATGTATTAAGAATTTATCTATAGGTCCATTATTTTGATGTATATATTATTAATCTGTAAGAGTAGTTTGGTATGTACAAAAATAATGTAAATATAAATGTGAGTAAAGTGATATTATAGGTATAACAAAAAGAAAGCTTTCAAAGTTCTATATTTATTATTCCTCCTACAGAATTATTACAGCTCTATCATACAATATAACCTGTAAGTACGAATACCTTAAAATTATAGGTTCAAGAATAAGATATAATCATAACATTTTCAATTTTATGTGTATGTGGGCTAAGTAATAGATTTACTTCATGTTATTAGATTCAATAGGTGATAATTAGGTATTATCAACTAGAGTAGCAGGAGATCATATTTTCGCTAGGGAATAATTGGTGTTCTTGAAAGTTATAAAAGTTCTAATAGATATTGATAAGGTAAAAATGCAGCAGGCTTCACATCATGTACAGGGTACATATCCTCCAAAACTTTTTATGTACTTAAAAATATTAACTTGTAATTATTTACCTGTTAATTCTGCTAATTCTTTTTTTAGTTTTATTACTAAAGTTTGTAATTTTTCAAATTCTTCGCGAGTGACGTAGTTACCTTTAAGTATTTTATCCTCAATTATGCCATAACTTTTATCCGCTATATTATTTAAAGCTTTTTGTGCTACGCTGCTGGCTCCTACCGCAACTTTTATAATATCATTTGTTTTCATCATAGTACCTCTATAGATAACGCATGTAGACCGTTATTAAATTCATCGGCAAGTAAGTTATTAATAGTGCGATGATTGGCAATTAGACTTTTTCCCTGTAAAATTTTTGCAGAAATTCTTATTTTTATATGGCTTTGGATTCCATCATAGTGACTCGTATGTTTATAGCTTTCATCTATTATTTCTTGAAAATCTGGTTTTAACACACTTAATTTTTTTTGTATCCTTTCTATGCGATTCATATTTTTATTTCATTTACAGTAAAAATGTCCTAATATTCTTAAGTATATAATTTTATGATAAAAATTGCAATGTCGGAATTAATAACGGAGTATGAAGATTTACAAGATGAGATAGATCAATTGGAAAAAGGCGTATGTTTTGCTTGTAGATTAGTTAATTATGATGAAATAGAATTTATAGAGCAAGATAAACACTTTATAATTAAAGATTTAGATCAAATCATTGAAAATGTAAGTGCAGAGCTTAATGTTTTCCCAAAGTTTAAGAAAATAAAGAAAGATAGAATATTTTTTATCCTAAATACTACTGATTCTGACTTAATTAAAAATTTTGCTAGAAAATTATATTTATTTTCGCAGCTTTATATTAATAAACAGAAGCCGGCAATTTATATGAATTGTTACATTGCTAGTATTCAATTTCCAACAGTAAGTAATAATGCTAAAGAAATTGAAAAAATATTAAATATGTTACTTTCACAAAATAATAATTATTATTACCGCGAATATAGCAGCACATCACATGATTTGGGAAATATAAGAAAATCTAACCTTCAGCTTAACTTACTACGACAAGCTTTAGCAAACAAGACTATGCGATTTGCTTATCAACCTATAATAGATCGCAGTACTATGGAAATTCATTATTATGAATGTCTACTGCGTATACCTGATGAGAACGGTATTTATATTTCTGTAGGTCCTATAATTCCTATTGCTGAAAATAAAGGATTAATTTTTATAATTGATCAAATTGTTTTAGAAATGACTGTTAATGAACTTGCCAAAAACCAAAATTTAATGTTAGCCGTTAATATTTCAAATATAGGAACAGGAGATGAAGCTTTATGGGACATAGCAGAAAATTTATTAAAAGCTTATAATGTGCGAGATCGTTTAATTATTGAAATTACGGAAACTTCTTTCAATGAGAATTATGATAAAATAAATGTGTTTATTAATAAGCTACGTAAATACGGATGTAAATTTGCATTAGATGACTTTGGTTCAGGTTTTACCTCTTTTAAACAACTCCAAAGCTTATCTATTGATATTATCAAAATTGACAGTAAATATGTACGTAGTATTACAAGTGACGTACAAAGTAGGTATTTTGTAGAAAGATTAATTAAAATTTCAGAAGATTTAGGTATTAAAACGGTAGCTGAATTTGTAGAGAACGGAGCAATAGCTCAATGTTTAATTGATCTAAAAGTTGGTGGGTTACAAGGGAGTTTCTATTCCGAAGCAAAGTTTGATAGAGTGGATATTATTCCTGCAGAGTCAGGAATATAGTCTCAGTGTTAGGGAAAACATAGTTTTGACAAAGTAATCTCGTGCCAAAGTCTTGAGATTGCTACACTCTCTTCATTAGCTCGCCATGACATGAATTATAAGCCTTGACAACATATATAAAAACCTATATGCAGAACTCAACTTTCAATGATTAAAATTATATGCTGTTACTTGAATTAAAAAAAACTAATCAAACCTTAGAAACTATACATTTTATAGGTATTGGCGGCGTTGGAATGAGCGGTATTGCCGAGATATTACATAATCTAGGTTATAAAGTACAAGGTTCTGATTTAGTAGAAAATTATAATACTAAAAGGCTTGAGTCATACGGCATTAAAATATTTTTAGGACATGTTCCGCAAAATATTACCAATGTTTCGTATGTCGTTATTTCATCGGCAATTAATCCAAATAATCCTGAAATAAAAGAAGCATTAGAACGTAAAATTCCAATTATTAGACGTGCGGAAATGTTGGCTGAACTTATGAGATTAAAATGTTCCGTAGCAGTTTCAGGATCACACGGTAAAACCACTACTACTTCTCTAGTTGCTTGTTTATTTGAGGCAGCTGGCTTATGTCCTACCGTTATTAACGGTGGGATTATAAATAATAGATCTACTAATGCATATCTTGGTTCAAGTAATTATTTAATTGCGGAGGCCGATGAGTCCGATGCGACATTTATTCATATCCCCTCAACTATTGCGATAATAACTAATATTAATCCCGAACATTTAGATTATTATAAAGATTTTGAAACATTAATTAGTGCTTTTAGAAGTTTTATTATCAATTTGCCATTTTATGGTTTTGCAGTTTGTTGTATTGATCATAAAGTAGTTCGTAAATTAGTAGATGATATTACTGAAAGAAAGATTGTGACTTACGGAATTGATTCAGCTGATGCTCATATTGTAGCATTTAATATTAACACTGATATTGCTTCCTCTACTTTTGATGTAAAAATTAGTTTACCGCATGTACTAGGTACAACGATTATTGAAAAAATTACTATTCCAACATCTGGAAGACATAATATTTTAAATAGTCTTGCTGCAATCGCCGTTGGGATAGAATTAGATTTTGGTATTAAAGCTATTAAAAACGGCTTTAATAATTTTAAAGGAGTGAGGAGGAGATTTACTAAAGTAGCTGAATATAATAGGGCTTCAATTATCGATGATTACGCTCATCACCCTGAGGAAATTAAAGCAACGCTTGCTACGGCTAAAAATATAGCAAATAAACAAAACGGTAAAGTTATTGCTATTTTTCAGCCTCATAGATATTCAAGAATGCAGTATTTATTTGATGATTTTACGCTTTGCTTCGCTGATGCTGATATACTCTATATTACCGATATATATGCTGCAGGTGAAAAACCTATAGAAGGAATAACAGGACAAAGTTTGGTTGATAAGATTACTAAGAATAAGCATCACGATCACGCAAATTTTCTAGCTGAACTAGATGATGCGGTTGGAGTTATTATAGATCATGCAGCTTCCGGTGATATGATAATTATGATGGGAGCAGGTAATATTTCAAGTTTTGCAAATGAATTATCAAAAAAATTCGGTAATTTGTGATGACTTTACCGATAGTAAAAGGCGAGTATAAAAAGGATTATAATTTAACACATCTGACATGGTTTAAAGTAGGCGGTAATGCTGAAATTTTCTTTAAACCTTTTGATAGTGAAGATTTAGCAAGTTTCTTGATACAAAATAAGCAAAAATTACCTATAACTATTTTCGGTGCAGGCTCAAACATTATTATACGAGACGGCGGTATAGAAGGAGTGACAATAAAGCTTGGTCAGAATTTTAGTAATATTGATTTTATAGATGATAATCATTTATTAGTGGGCAGCAGCTGTCTTAATTATAATTTAGCAAAATTCTGTCAATCACATGCTATTTCCGGTTTTGAATTTTTAGTAGGTATTCCTGGTACTATCGGTGGTGGTACTGCTATGAATGCTGGTGCTTACGGTTCTGAATTTAAAGATATCATAGTTAGAATTGAAGCAATCGATTTTGCAGGAAACTTTTTAACATTTACCAACGAAGAAATCGGTTTTAAATATCGCAGTAATAATTTACCAAAGGATTTAATTATTCTTAAAGCTGTTTTTAAAGTAAATAAAGGCGACAGTGAAAGTATATTATTACGGATGAATGAAATAAATGCTACAAGATCACGGACGCAACCTATTAAGGAACGTACAGGTGGTAGTACTTTTACAAATCCTGAGGGCCTTAAATCATGGCAGCTTATTGACAAAGCAGGACTTAGGGGCTATAGAATAGGCGGTGCTTCAGTATCAGAACTTCATTGTAATTTTATGATAAATAATGGTGATGCTACTGCTAAGGATTTAGAAGATTTAGGGGATTTTGTCAGGCAAACCGTATTTGAGAATAGTGGTATTGAATTAAAATGGGAAATAAAACGAATCGGCAAATATGTTTAGAATGTTTTATTCATGTATTATATCATTCCCATTTCCGCGGGAACGCGGTAATGATATAAGAGCCATGCTGGTCATGCTGAGCAGCCACAGTGTAATATAGGGAAAATATGTATAAATCAAACACATTGGGTGGAATATTCTGAAGTTAAAATGTTGAGTAATATAGTCAATTTAGTTGGACTTGAATACAAGGAGCAAGGAGTGAAACATATCCCTAATAGGAGAGGGATAAGCGATGAATTACGCGAGTCCAAATCAATTGAATATAGCGATAAAAAGCATATAGCGTTAGTAGCAGGTGGTATGTCTACTGAGCGTGAAGTATCTTTAGTGTCAAGTACAGGAGTGAGTAAAGCCTTAATTGCATTAGGATATAAAGTAACCTTTATTGATATGGGAGCAGATATTGCAGTTAAATTACAAGCAATCAAGCCTGATATCGTTTTTAATTGCCTACACGGTAAGTATGGTGAAGATGGTTGTTTGCCAGGATTACTTAATATAATGCGGATTCCTTATACTCATAGCGGGGTGTTATCTTCAGCATTAGCATTTGATAAAGTATATTCTAGGAGCTGGTTTTTAACGAATAATATTAATATGGCAGAAAGTATTGTCATAAATAAAAGCGATAATATAAAGATTGACCCTATGAAACGACCATATGTAATTAAGCCTATGATGCAAGGATCAAGTATCGGCGTTGAAGTAATATTTGAAGAAGATGATTTTAAATGGGTTGATTATGATTTTCCTTACGGTGATCGGGTAATAATAGAGCAATATATAAAAGGGCGAGAGTTGCAAGTAGCAGTATTAAATGGCAAAGCTCTAGGAGTTTTAGAGATTAAATTACTGAAAAATCGTTTTTATGATTATGAGTCTAAATACACTGAAGGATTTACTGAGCATTTGTGTCCTGCTCCACTGCTTGCTAATTTATATGACGAATTACTTATAGAATCAGAAAAAATTTATAAAACAATGAATTGCAAAGGTCCTGCTAGAGTAGAATTTATTTTAGAAGATCAAACAAACAAATTATATGTTTTGGAGATAAATACTCACCCAGGTATGACTCCTTTATCAATAGTGCCAGAAATTGCAGCTTATGCAGGGATAAATTTTACTCACTTAATTGAAGAAATTATAAAGACGGCAAGCTGTGAATCATGAGAAAAAAAATAAACTCAAATAAACAAAAACAGAAAAAAAAAACTAATAATATCTCATTACGCCGAAAATTAGGACTAATTTACAAAAAAGCAATATTAGGGTTTAAGGTTGCTTTAATAATTTTTGTATGTTTATTTACTTTTACAAAATATTTTGCTGGCGTAAAAACCTCCTTAACAACAAATATACATAAAATGACAACAAAACTCGGTTTTAAACTTGAGAATGTTATAATTGAAGGACAGCAAAATGTCGATGAACCTACAATATTAAAGGTTTTAAACGCAAGTAATGGTAGCCCTATTTTTGCTCTTAAGTTAGACGAAATTAGAAATAATTTAAAAAAAAATAAATGGATTAAGGAAGTATATGTCACTCGCAGGTTACCAAATACAGTATATATAAAGTTATTTGAAAGAGAAGCTATTGCTATTTGGCAGATCAATAATCAACTTTTTTTGGTTGATGAAGAAGGTTACAAAATTAGTAAAAATATTCAGCCTTTTCCTCATTTATTACATGTTGTAGGAGAAGGAGCAAATATCTGTGCAGGTAAATTAGTAAGTGAGCTACAGAAATATCCAGCATTAATTAATAAAACTTTAGCTGCTGTAAGGCTTGGAGATAGAAGGTGGGATTTAAATCTTAAAGGTAATATGAGTATTAAGTTACCTGAAAAAGAGTTTGAAGAAGCGTTAAAATATATTGATGCACTCAATAAAGCTAACAAGTTATTTAACCAAAATTATAAGGTTTTAGATTTAAGAGATAGAAATAAGTATTATATAGAGAAGTACTAATAGTGTATGTCATGCCCGTATAAGGATGTTGTTGTATGACAATAATTTACATAAAAAAATGAAAGAGAAAATATTAAATTTTGTTACACTTGATTTCGGTAGTAGTAAGATTGCTGTAATTGCTGCCTATATTAGTAAAAAAGGTGAGATTAAAGTAGCGAGTCAAAATTTGCATCATTCTAAAGGTATAAAATCAGGAGTTATATCAGATTTAAAAAATGCTGAAACTAGTATTGTGTCGGCAATTTATGCACTTGAAAAAGATTGCGGTAAAAATATAAAAAAAATTATATTATCGTTATCAGGTGCTGATACCAAATCTTATTATATAAATTATACAATTAAAATTAACGGGCAAACTGTAACGCAGCAAGATTTTAAAAAATTATTACAAAAAGCATTGCTTGAATTTAAAGTTAAAAACCAAGAAATTATTCATTATTTTCCTCTTGAGTTTACTCTTGATAATAATTCCGTTGAAAACCCTATAGGTATGTATGGTAGAGAACTTAGTTGTGCATTACATATTATTGCAGCTAGTTCAAATATGTTATCAAATATTGTACAATGCTTCGCTAAATGTCATGTTGAAGTCACAAACATTACTCTTGCAATTTATGCTTCTGCTATTAGTTGTCTTACAAATGATGAAAAAAATCTAGGTTCGCTTATAATCGATATGGGAGATAAAACTACTTCTTTCGGTATTTTTTTTGCAGGTAAATTAATATATACGGGGTATATAAATGTGGGTAGTTTTCATATTAGCTCGGATATTGCTAAAGTTTTTGGTATTGATCTTGTTACGGCAGAGAAATTAAAAATTTTATACGGTAACGCAACTATACCTTTATTTGAAAAAGATGGTATTATAAATATGGATGATTTGCAAGTTGATACTCATTATAATTTAAATACGTCTGTAACAATTTATAAGTTGGCTGATGTAATAAGCGCAAGAGCTGAAGAAATATTATCAATGGTAAAAGCCGAATATGATAAAGCAACAAAAGGACAAGTTGAAGTTTTTAGAGTTGTAATTACCGGTGGTGGGTCTCAGCTTAGAGGACTTAAAGAGCTTTCAAATAGAGTTTTTGAAAAACAGAGTAGAATCGGTAAACCAGAGATTCTTGCTGGTTTCGTAGAAGATTATAATCCTGCTATATATTCGGCAACTATAGGTATGCTAAAGATTCATGCATTAAAACAGCAACAAGAATTTGCTCATATTAGACTTGATGAAAATAGCAGCTTCTTTAAAAAAGCCTTTGATTGGTTTAAGGAGAATGTTTGAAGAGATAAGATTTTAAAAACCTTATCTCTATATAAATATTACTCGGCAACTGGAATAAAATCTCCTATTATGCTTATATATTACTTTCTAACTGGTTTGTTATATTAAATTTAGGTTTAAGTAATAGGATATTGCGCTAATTGTTTAATGACTTCTTGATTAACTTTATTATTAAGTATTTTTTTCGATATTGCTGTTAAATTAGCTATATTTTTAAATAATAAGCAGCAGTAATTAACACTTGGGCTTTTTATTTAGTAATAACTCTGTAAAAGATTGCTCGTCTATGCTATTATATAGAGTTGCATAAAAGCCATTCTGGGATAGAACCAAATTTATTACATACTAAATCAATAATTTCTTGGTTTTCGTAGTGCTAGCAATTTTGAGTATGTTGTAATGAATACCGGTTTTCTATGACTATCCAGATTTCCAGTGTTAATAGC
The DNA here is from genome assembly GCF_039954865.1 of Rickettsia sp. Oklahoma-10. NCBI lineage: Bacteria > Pseudomonadati > Pseudomonadota > Alphaproteobacteria > Rickettsiales > Rickettsiaceae > Rickettsia > Rickettsia oklahomensis. The sequence goes on from NZ_CP157197.1 coordinate 659,804, forward strand.
TATAAATGTATGTATATCAGTGGCTTTTTCTTCTCCGGTTAATATTTTAACTATAGCTTCATAGCCCAATAAAATAATTGGTTTTTACCAGTTTTAACAACTATATCAAAATTTATAGCATCAGCTATTCCTACTTTGTTAAGTAGTATTTTAAATTGTATAAAAGTTAATGCTGCCGCTTCTTGTATTCTATCGAACATCATGTTAATTATTTGAGTATGATCATCAATTTATAGGTAGAGTATCACTTGCTATAATTGCTATGCATAAGTATGAATCATTAACTTTAATATTATTGAGTATTAATGCAATGCCAGTTATGTTGTATTGTTTCATTACTTAAAATGTAAAAATGTTCGGTTTCTAAAGCAATGAGGTTAGTATAATTTATATTTAATATTGAATTAAAAGCCTCTTTTAGTTTTTCTGGAGTATATGATCGTGTCTAGAAAATCGTATTTAGGTATTAATGCTTCGTATTTGTCAGAGTATCGCTGGTAAAGCTCTTTATAAAATTTAATTACAATATCATATTGTATCTGTAAAAATTTTGAAAAAGTATCTAATTCATTTGTTTTATAGGTGTATGATCAAAATGCAAGAGATATATTATCAGTTAAATTATAGATAATAGTAAAATCAGTACCTATTTTTTAGTAAAGGTCAGTTTTTTACTATATCTCTATTAAGTAAAAGCTTACTAATACATGCCTTTAACGTATTAGTAGATTTAGTATAAGTACATGGTACAATATCCCCTTTAACCTGACTTAAGTTATACTGAGCTGCATCTGAAGACAGGAAAGTATAATGATACTAGGCATATCTCCAACTGTATTTTTATCTTTGTAAGTATATTGTGAGCAAGCCTTTACAGATAAAATTAGATTTATCCTCTTTTGAACAAAAGCTCATAGTGCATTGAGGAGGCAGATTTTTTGCAGATATTCTTTGACCATAATTATGGGTGGTATAATTAGTAGGTATTACATCATCTCCTAAAAAGCATTGCTAACTCTTCAGTATGAGTTAATACATTAGGTCCTTGTTATATTTATTACCCCTGATTAATTATTAAAATTTTTAAACATATTGAGGTCAGGTAATAAATAAGATAATTAAATCAATATTTAAAAAGCCCATCATAATTTAAATACGTTATGATCATTGCTTATTATTTTGTGTTGTACACAAAAATTTTATTTTTACAAGAAAATAGTGAATTTTTAATTAGGCTCTATAATAGATAGGAAAATATGAGGATATTTAGTTATGATTAGGTTTGTGTCTAGAGCAAATTAAGATGTTGCCTTTAACTGCAATAATAAAAAGGTGATCGCCTTTTTTTGCTGCTTCTTCATTTGGTGCAAGATAAGCATTCATAATAACACCAGACCATTTTACTTGCCCTATAGTATGGGAAGAGATGGTAGAGCTATGGATTTCTACGGTTTTGCCTACCATATCTGAATAATTTTCTGCTTTAGCAGTTGTACTATAAACATATTTTTTAAGAGGTAGGTATAATATAATAAACCAAATAAGTGATAATATACTAAAAATCATTATTTGATTTTGTAAGTTAATATTGTAGTTATATACCATAAGAGTGTTTGATAATGCTCCAAGTCCAAAAAATAAGAATACAATGCTTGAAACTGTAAACAATTCAATAACTAAGCAAATTAGGCCTATTATTAACCATATGTTGGTGGGATAATTATTTATCATGAACATAAGTTTTTAAAAATAATATTACGTCAGCTATGTCTTGCAGTTTTGAGATACCAGCAAACGACATTTTAGTTCCTGGGGCATAATGGTTTGGTTTATGTAAGAAAGCAAATAAATTGTCATCATCCCATATGCCGCCAAGTTTTGATAGAGCAGGGGAATATTTATAGTCTGCTATGCTTGCTTTAGGGCGACCTGCTACATCCCAAAGATGCGGTCCGAGTTTTTTATTTGGACCATCTTTATCAAGAGAATGACACATTGAACATTTTTTTGCTATTTTACGACCGTTATCGGCATTAGCAGTTTTCATCAATTCTGGTATATTTACTGGTGCTTGTGCTTCTGACATAGAAGCTACTGAATTTTCGTGAACTGTCACACTATAACCGCGATGTAAAATTTGTAAGTTTGGTTTGTATAATATGTCTGCAACAAACCCAACCATCATAGCAATTAAACTAGCAAATAATATGGCGGCAACAATTTTATTTAATTCTTTTCCAGACATTGATTTTGTTGTTTTTATTAGAATTTATACTATAATTTAAGCTATAGGAGAAGTTAATTAAATAAATAAAAGAAAAATTTATAAAAAAAATTGTTTTTTAGAGATCAAGTATTAGAAAAATATTTAATAAGTCTAAATCTTATTAGACTAGTTTTAGACAAAGCAGAATCGGTAAAATGTTATTTATAAGCTTAAGTTATGTAGCTTCCTCAGTTTCTATATCAATGGTCGTTTCCGGACTTTTTACTCCTAATATAACTGATAATTATAGCTGTAGTTGTTGTTTTTAGGCGTTAGTTTAGGAACACTCTATAAATGGTAAAAGTACATAGTTTGCGTAAACTTCATAAAGAGAACAATTTATTAGTTCATAACAGTAATGCTAAAAGTCAGCAAGATTATAATTATCATTAGAACCAAGCTTACAAGATATTTTGAACAATGAATTATATAGGGCACAGACGACAGGTAAGAATTCTCTATTCAAGATAAGTATCAGTTAAATGTTAATAAATTGAAAAGTACAGGACGAATATTTAGAAATGATTTAGTTAGAGGAACACATTTGGATATCTTATTATTAAGGAGCTAATGGTAATATGTTTGATATATTAAAATCTACAGGTTATGTTGTAGTTACGACTCATTTATAGCTGGTCTTGCCGAAAAGGAAAAAATAGAAATAAAAGCAATATATAAATTAAATATAAATGAAACAAGATACTCCTAATATATGAAAATATAGAACAATAGAGTTAATTATTACAAACCATTAGCTTTAAAAAAATTAATAACGGATAAGAATTATTAGAGTATGAATAAAGACCAACAAATATAAACATTTTGCGAAATAGTTTTAATTTTAAAATAAAAAGGACGAATATAAGATTATATAGTAAATGACTTAACTACAGTATAATTCGCTTGCAGTAACAAATTTGTAAGAGGTGATATCACTAAATATTTTATGCAATAATTCATTATTAAGAGCATGGCTGGTTTTATAACCTTTAATTGCACTTACAACGTTAGTGCCGACGGTGTATAAATCACCGAATAAGTCTAATAGTTTATGCCGCACAAATTCATCCTCATAACGCAAGCCGTTTGGGTTTAGAATTTTGTCCTCTTCATTTATGGCTATAGCATTTTCAAATGAAGCACCTAGTGCAAGTCCTTTGCTTTGCAAATCATTCACATCTTTCATAAAACCGAAAGTTCGAGCATCTGCAATATTTTTAGTGAAAGATTCTTGATGTGAAAAACTTAGATTTTGTTTGCCTATAGCTTTACTGCTAAAATCAATGGTTAAATCTACAGTCATGTGATTGGAAGGAGTGCAATATAATTCACAATCTTTATGAATTACTTTTATATCTTTTAAAATTTTTAGATATTTTTTAGGAGCATTTTGTAATTTTCTTCCTGCACATTCAATCATAAACACAAAAGGCTTACTACTGCCGTCCATAATTGGTACTTCAGGACCATCAATTTTAATAATTGCATTATCGATTTCACATCCCCAAAGTGCTGCCATTAAATGTTCAATTGTTGAAATTTGCACTTTATGATCATTACTTATAGTGGTAGATAACACGGTATCGGAAACATTACAATAGCTAGCCTTAATATAATTCTTTTCAGAAGAAATGTCGGTTCTAATGAATATAATTCCAGTATTTTCTTTAGCAGGTTCTATAGTTAATTGGGTGTGTTTGCCTGAGTGAACTCCAATCCCGTAACAACTAACCGGTTTTAATAATGTACTTTGCTGCATTTATGCATTGTAAAAATATATTTAAATATTAATATTTAATGCCAACTTATACAAGTGATTTTATGTTACAAAATATTACATAAATAAATACTTAGATCACATTTGTCATACTGCGACTTGTTAGTTAGATCAAATCTTTCTAAATTTTTTCTAGATACCGTGTTAAATTTAGAATCTATATAATTTATATTTAATAAAATACCAAAAATGATAAGCTACAAAACTACCGACTACGGCAAAAACAGAAAATAAGAAATCACTACCGTTAATATTGCCGTAAGGTACATGAGATGATAAAGCTCCGGCATATATACCGATGCTACACATTGAAAAATATGAAAATAAAGCTGTTCTAAGTTCATAATCTCTAAATTTATCAATTATTATTAAAATATTGCAAATAAAAATGGATCCTAAACAGCTACCGATTAATATTATATATAATATATTAAGGTTTTTATTAGTGCCATGCAGTGGTAGTAAAATAAAGCAGATGAGTAAAATTATAGTTAGTGCTAAATTAGCCAAATATTTATTTACTTTGCTTAATATGTAGCATATAGGAATTATAGAAAAACATATTACTAGGAAAATATATTTTAGTATCAGCCTTAAATTAATTAATGCTAATTGTTGCTTTAATGCAAAAGCTTCATAATACCATACTATATCTAATGTAACATAAGCCACTACGAAGCCTGTCAATAATTGTAATTCAATATTTTTTATTAAGGATGAGAATTTTGAATTTAAATTTAATTTATGAGATGTAGCATTATAATGCAGAAATTCGGTTAGAATATTAATGCAGTATAACAACGCACAAATTATTATAGTATTATTTGTCGGTTTTATAAATGGATTTAATAAATCTACCATTAAATTTCCACATGCCCATAACAACATTATACAAGCTAGAAAAAAATATTTCTTTTCTTTAGCACATTCAATAATGTGTAATGTTATGGAAGTGAAATATGAAAATATTCCAAAATTAATTAAAATAAAATTAATTTTAATTAGAGTATAATTGCTCAATAAAATTAGGTTTATTGTACAAATAATTAATAAAGATAAGCTAATTAAAATAATTTTTGTATTACTTAACTTATTAATTAAATGTGTTAAGGCAAAGCCTGCTATTATTGAGCCTATAAATTTAGTTTGATTTATATTATTTATTTGTTCTCCACATAGATTTTTGTTGATCAGTAAAAAAATTTTAAAATTATAAAAATTTATGGCATTGATACAGGAAAAAATAAATATTCCCAAAAGGGAGTAAAAAATAGTTTTATAATCGTTTTTTAAAGTCATAAATTAAGTATTTGCTAAACATAAATACATGGTATATAACTCATCATTAAATGATTAAGATGATTATCTTAAAAAATTAAAAGATTTGTAATTCCATTATTTAAGTATATATGGAGATTAGATTATCAGCTTTTAATCAAGTATGATAGTCTTAAATTTGTAATTTGTATATAATTATTTAATTTAAAAAAATTAATGAATTAAATAATATGGAAATATTTTAATGTAAGAAAAATAATAATATATTTTTTGGTATTTTAAAGAGGTGTTATTTGAAGTTTATCTAGAATGTCATTTTTTCTCTTTAAATTATAGATAAATTATCTATTTAAATTAATACAAGATAAGCAATGCTGTTTCTTAAGATTCAAGCAATTATATTAATTATTTGTTCTTCAAGTTAGTGAGCAAGATAAATGAATAAAAAAATTATAATTGATGCTAATTTTCCAACTGAAACAAGAGTAGTTTTATTGGGACAAAGCAACAATATAGAAGATATTGAGTTTCAAACAACTGTAAGACAACAAAATAAAGGTAATATTTACTTAGCAAAAGTCACAAGAATAGAACCATCGCTACAAGCTGTGTTTATAGAGTACGGAATGGATAAAAGCGGTTTTTTACCGTTTAGTGAAATCCATCCAAACTATTACAATTTGCCTTCCTCGGAGAGAAATTTTCCGATTAATGCTTTTCCTGAAATAGCTCTTGCAAATATTACGGTTGAAGATGATAAAGAGAAGCCTGTTACTATATATGATTCTTTAGTTGATAGTGAAGAAATTGACCTAAAAATCATAGAAGATTTAGTAGAGAGCAAAATTCAGTCAGAACTTAATTTAGAAGCAGCTGATGATATTGAAATTATTCAAAGCGGCATTGAGTCAAATATTCCACAATATAAACAATATAAAGTTCAAGAAGTAATAAGAAAAAACCAAATATTATTGGTGCAAGTGACTAAAGAAGAACGAGGAAATAAGTGTGCTGCTTTTACTACTTATATATCATTGGCTGGGAAATATTGTGTTTTAATGCCTAATAAAGGGTTGCAAAATGGCATATCACGTAAAATATCAAACGGGGAAGAAAGAAAAAGACTAAGAGATATTTTAAATAAAATAGTAAGCGGTGACAAAAATACTTACAGCGTTATTGTTAGAACCGCAGGTAGAGGAAGTAGTACCTTAGATTTGAAGAAAGACTATAATTATTTAGTAAGATTATGGAATAAAATTCGTAAAAGTACTATTAAATTTCCGGCTCCGTGTTTTATTCATGAAGAAGATAGTATAATACGTAAAACCATACGTGATATGTGTGATCACAATGTACAAGAGGTAGTGATTCAAGGACAGGAAGCTTATGAAAATGCTTCAAAATTTATGCAGGATTTATTACCTTCAGAGCTTTCAAAACTTAAAGAACATAAAAATAAAACTCCTATATTTACGAAGTTTCAAGTAGAAGAGCAATTAGTTAAATTATATCAGCCTGTTGTGACATTACCTTCAGGAGGGTATATTGTTATTAATCCTACAGAAGCTCTTATTGCAATTGACGTAAATTCCGGTAAATCAACTTCTGAGAAAAATATTGAAGAAACGGCACTAAAAACTAATTTAGAAGCAGCTAAAGAAGTAGCAAAGCAAGTCAAGCTTAGAGATCTATCAGGTTTGATAGTGATTGATTTTATAGACATGAGCGAAGCAAAGAATCGTAAAATTATTGAACGATCCTTTAAAGAATTGTTAAGTCGTGATCGTGCTCGTATACAAACTGGTAATATTAGTCAGTTTGGATTACTTGAATTTTCAAGACAGAGATTGCGTTCTTCTTTCTTAGAAACTAATTCGGCAATTTGTTCTCATTGTAACGGTAAAGGAGTTATTAGAGCTAATGACGCTAATGCTATGTTAATTTTGCGCACTATAGAGAACGAAATTTTTGAAGAAAAAATTGATGTAATAAATGTTTTTGCCAACATCGGTTCAGTTATTTATCTACTTAATAATAAACGTATCGAGATAAAATTTATTGAAGAAAAATATAATATAAAACTTAATTTTTATTCTGATCCTAATGCTACATCAGATAGTTATTCGATTGAAAAGGTAAAATTATTGAAGAAAAATAACAATCATGTTAATTCTGTTAAGCCAGTGATCCAAAATCATAGTATCGATTATACTGAAGAAGAACCCAAAAAAGAACAATTACGCAAGAATAAACATAAATGGAAGACAGTTAATAATAACGTTTTAGTTGAAGAAAAAAATAAAAAACTAGAGACAAAGCAAGAAGTGGAAGAATTGACACGAAGTGTAGAGGGTGTAAATGAAGATTTGCAAATTATAGAAAGTGATGTAGTAACAGTAGAAGTGCCGGCAAACAAAACAGTAAAGCGTAGATATCGTAATAAGAAATCAAATAAGAAAAATGCTCCTAATATTGCCACAGATATGGTAAAGAAGGTAGGGGCTTGATTTTACTGCTAATTAGGTATTATTTTATAACTCGGTAAATGTTCTTTATCTCATTCCTGGGGAGGCGGGAAAAATAACTGTTAAATTACATATTTTACTGGATTCTTGCGTTCCCTTCCCAGGAATGATATATAAAGAAACAATATAAAAACATAAACTTAAAATATAAAGTGCAGCAAAGTTTAATTATAAAATGGTTGTCTATAAGTTGTATAATGGTCATAGTGATGATTGTTATAGGAGGGATAACGAGACTTACAGGTGCTGGTTTATCTATAGTAGAGTGGCGTCCGATAACAGGTATTTTACTGCCTTTTAGCTTTGAAGCTTGGCAAGTAGAGTTTGCTAAATATAAAGATTTTCCTGAATATAATTCCGTTAATTACGGGATGACTTTATCGCAGTTTAAATTTATTTATCAGTTAGAGTTTGTACATCGGTTACTCGGTAGAATTACAGCTTTAATATATATTGTGCCTTTAATATATTTTTATTTTAAAGGCATTATCAAAAATCGTGATACTGCAGCTTATATAAGTGCTTTGTTATTATTTTGTATACAAGGTTTTGTGGGGTGGTATATGGTTAAAAGCGGTTTATTGAATAGTCCGTCTGTTAGTCATTTCCGGCTTGCATTTCATTTAATTATCGCTGTAATTATTTATCACATACTTTTTTATCAATTAATAAACAATTGTTGTGATATTTTATTAATCCCGTCACAAATAGATTTAAAATTACCGTTAATATTTTCTAGTATTGCTATTACTGTAATATATATGCAAATTTTTTTAGGTGCTTTAGTTGCGGGGCTTGATGCAGGGCTGATATATAATAGCTTCCCGCTAATGGGTGATAATTTTATTCCGATGGAGATAAAAGATAATTTCTTTGATCTTAAAAATTGGTATGATCCGGTTTTTATACAATTTATGCATCGTTTAGGCGGTTATAGCATATTTTTGGTTGTTATGGTTTTAGCAACTTACTTGTTGAAAATAGAGCATCCGAAATTAAATAAAATAGCATATTTTCTAATTATTACGTTATTAATGCAGATATCTAATGGAATAATTACTCTTTTATACTCTGTACCTATAATAATTGCTTCTACTCATCAATTTTTTGCGATAGTGCTTTTATCGGTAATAATTTGGTGCTATTTTTTAATCAAAACTTCTAAATGATTATCAATGTCGATACTCCTATTTCTTCTAGATTAGATAAATATTTAAAACGTCTATATCCGTTATTAACTCAAGGAGTAATAGAGAAGGCATTACGCCAAAAATACATTACAGTTAATGCTCAGAAAGCAGAAGCTAGTTTAAGAGTAATAGACGGTGATAAAATTTTTATTAGTGATAAGTTTAATTTACCTGTTAAACAACCTGAAAAATTAGTTTTTACCGATGCTGAAATTAAGCTAGCGAAGAAAATTACTACAGATTATTTGATATATGAAGATGATAATTTAATAGCTATAAATAAACCTATAGGGCTTGCTACTCAAGGCGGCAGTAAAATAAATTTATCTATTGACTCTGCATTAAAATATTTGAATTATAAAGGTGCTGATTTTAAGCTAGTACATAGGTTAGATAAAGAAACAAGTGGTTTGCTCTTAATAGCCAAAAATTATTTGAGTAGTATAAAGTTTCATGATGCTTTTAAAGAAAAATTGGTTGTAAAAACATATTATGCAATTACTTATGGTAAGCCAATTAAAAATGTAGGCGAAGTAAGAAGTAATATAGAAAAGAGTAAGGGTGGTACACCTAAAATTACTGATATTGAGAGTGAAAATGGTAAATTTGCCATTACTTATTATAAGTTACTTAAAGCACTTGATAATAACTTATTTTTAGTTGAATTTACTCCGATTACAGGTAGAATGCATCAATTAAGGTTACACGCTAAATTATTGGGTTGTCCGATACTTGGAGATGATAAATATGGTGATAAAGACATAATGCCATATAGTAAATATATGTTCTTACATGCTAATAATATATGTTTATATGAAAAGGTTTTTGGTAAAGAAATTAATTTAGAAGCAAAATTACCGTTTTATTTTCTAGACTTCATAACTAGCTTCTAAAGCTAATTTGGACAATGATTCAGTACTTGAGAATCCTCAAGTATTTTTTTGTACACTGCGGTTCTGCGTTCTGTATCTCCTTCAAATTCCTCTTTATTAGCTTAAGACGTCTACTGATAAGTTTGTGGAGTGTTGAAGTTATGATTTGTAGATATATTTTATTACTAATTGCATTAATTGTTTGGCAGATATAAAGCAAAGAATCAATTAGGCAGAAAAAGAATATATAAGTAATAGATTTTTAAATGCCGTTTTTATGTTTGCCGATGATTATAAACCTTTATTAACCGGTGCTAAGAGGCATCTTTGCTTTAAACGGTGAGCAATTAAAAGCAAATGAAATGATGCCTATTGCTTCTGCTACGCAGCCTTTTACAGCAGCAGGAATCTTAAAATTACAAGAACAGGAATTATTAAATATTAACGATAAAATCTATAAATATCTTGATCCAGAAATGTGGGGTGGAAAAGTGCCAGATTGGGTATATAAAATATCTATCCATAATTTATTAACGCATAGTAGCGGTATTGTTGAATATTTTAGTTTTATTAAACTTGATTTAAATATGTCTAAGCAAGAGATTTATAAGAAAATATTACAATTTGTTTCTTCTAAACCTTTAGAAATATCTATAGGAAAAAAATTTAAGTATAGTAATACTAATTTTGTTATACTTGGTATGATTATTGAAAAAGTAGCTAAAAAAGATTTAGGTAACTTTTTTTATGATGAATTTTTTAAACCTCTTACTTAATATGAAATCTACTAGTTTTGCTTCATATAGTGAAGCTGCTAGAATCCAAAAGAACGTTATTAGTTCTAATTATCCGGTAAGATATTTTTTAACGCTCAATAATAGTAATAAACCTATATTTACTCCTGTAACAGCTGATTTTTTAGCGGTTCCTTATGCAGATGGGGGTGTATAATATCGACACCAAACGATCTAGTTAAATGGTACAGGGCATTAAATAAGGGGCAAATTCTTTCTAAGAAGTCGTATAAACTTATGACTACTAAATATTTTTTAGTAAAAGATATAGAAGGGCGTAAGTCCTATATGGGTTACGGTATTTTTCTTACTGATCTTGATTCTAAGCATTTAATGATTCATTATACGGGCAAGGCCTGCGGAATACAAAGTGAAGCAGGATATGTTTTGCCTAATAATCTTTACTTTGCTATACTTAGTAATACGATGATTAAAATTCCTGAAGCAGGAAAAGATAAAATTGACATGAAAAATCCTTTAAATCAGCTTGGAATAATTTATTTTAGAGATGCAATAATAGAGGTAGCTATAAAAAGTTAGATGAAGATAGTTACTTGGAATATTAATTCATTGCGTCTACGGATCGATTTATTAAAAAAATTAGCATATGAACATAAGCCAGATATTATATTGCTTCAAGAAACAAAGGTGGCTGATTCATTGTTTCCTCTTGAAGTTATTAGAAATATAGGCTATGAACATGTAATATACTCTGGACAAAAATCATATAACGGTGTTGCTATTATTTCTACATTTCCTTTGGATAATGTTTTTTCTTTAGAATTATATAATAGTGATAAAAGGCATATAGCAGCTACTGTTAATGATATAGAAATACATAATTTTTATGTTCCTGCTGGCGGTGATATACCTGATATAGAGGTGAACTTAAAATTTAAGCATAAGCTAGAGTATGTAAGGCTAATGCAGGAATGGTTAACAGTTAACCGTACTAAAAATGATAAAATTATCATTGTCGGTGATCTAAATATTGCTCCGCATGAGAATGATGTATGGTCTAGTAGGCAATTGCGAAATGTTATCAGCCATACCGATATTGAACGTTCATTATTGGTAGAGTTACAAAACTCGTTAGGTTTTATCGACAGTAGCAGGCATTTCGTATCACTTGATGAAAAATTCTATACTTGGTGGAGTTACAGGAATATAGATTGGAAAAAGTCTAACAGAGGCAGAAGACTTGATCATATTTGGGTGAGTAATAATTTAAAAGATGCATTATTGTCTATAAATTTACTATCAGAAGCACGTGATTGGCTATCACCTTCAGATCATGTACCGTATTTTGTGAATTTGAATTTTGATAGTGTTATCCAGCGATCTTGTAGTGGAATCCAATAAGAAATTTAAAAAGACTGGATCATGTGATTAAGTCACGGGATGGATGACATATACTTCTAGATTTTTGCCTACGTGGGAATGAAAGAGGGATCTTAGGGACATAAGACTAAAAATATTAAGGAGTAATTAGTGGATATTAAGTTAGGAAAATATAAGCCAATAAAGGAAGAATATATAAAAAGCTTTAAAGATATGCTTCTGCTGCGGCGTTTTGAAGAAAAATGTGGTCAGTTATACGGAATAGGAGAAATAAGTGGTTTTTGTCATTTATATATAGGTCAGGAAGCAGTAATTGCAGCAGTAGATATGGTTAAACAAAAAGGTGATAACACTATTACTAGCTATCGTGACCATGCTCATGTTATTTTAGCGGGCACTGAGCCCAAATATGTCCTTGCCGAACTTATGGGACGAGCTACAGGCTGTTCAAAAGGCAAGGGTGGTTCTATGCATTTATTTGATGTACCAAATAAATTTTATGGTGGGCACGGTATAGTAGGGGCTCAAGTGCCGATAGGTACAGGGCTTGCTTTTGCTGAAAAATATAATGGTACGAATAATATTTGTTTTACTTTTTTAGGTGACGGTGCCGTTAATCAAGGTCAAGTATATGAAGCATTTAATATGGCTGCTTTATGGGGTTTATCAGTAGTTTATATTATTGAAAATAACGAATATTCGATGGGAACTTCTGTTATCCGCTCAACCTTTATGCGTGATTTATATAAGAAAGGGGAATCATTTGGGATTAAAGGATTTCAGCTAGACGGTATGGATTTTGAAGAACTGTATGACGGCGCTAAACAAGCAGCAGAATATGTTAGAGAAACTAGTCAGCCGCTGATATTAGAAGTAAAGACTTATCGTTATCGTGGGCATTCAATGTCTGATCCGGCAAAATATCGCAGCAAAGAAGAAGTTGAGCAATATAAAAAGCGTGATCCGTTAGTAATAATAAGAAAAACAATACTTGACAATAAATATGCAACCGAAGAGGATTTAAAAGAAATAGAGCAGTCGGTAAAAGAAATTGTAAAAGAAGCAGTAGAGTTTTCAGAAAATTCGCCACTACCTGATGAAGAGGAGTTATATACAAATGTTTATTATACCATGACTTGACCACGGTATCCAGAAAAAATAACCACAGACTAGATCTAGTTCACAAGTTGTGGGATAATGATATGCAAGATTACTGGATTCTAGCTTTCGTGGGAATTACATAAGAACATTTAATTTAAATAAGAATAAATAAGAAAAATGCAAATAACGGTACGTGAAGCATTGCGTGATGCGATACAAGAAGAGATGATACGAGATAACAAAGTTTTCGTTTTGGGTGAGGAAGTTGCAGAATATCAAGGAGCTTATAAGGTAACTCAAGGATTACTTGAGCAATTTGGTCCTAAAAGAGTAATTGACACACCAATAACGGAATATGGTTTTACAGGGCTTGCAGTTGGTGCAGCTTTTGCAGGACTTCGTCCGATCGTGGAGTTTATGACCTTTAACTTTGCTATGCAAGCTATGGATCATATAGTGAATTCAGCTGCAAAAACTCATTATATGTCAGGTGGGCAGGTAAAATGTCCAATAGTCTTTAGAGGACCAAACGGGGCAGCGAGTAGAGTAGCAGCACAGCATAGCCAAAATTATACAGCTTGTTATTCCCATATTCCAGGATTAAAAGTAGTAGCTCCTTATAGTGCAGAAGACCATAAAGGACTTATGATTACTGCTATTAGAGATGATAACCCGGTTATTTTTTTGGAAAACGAGATTTTATACGGTCATAGTTTTGAAGTGCCAGAAACAATTGAGCCTATTCCTTTCGGTAAAGCAAAAATTTTAAGAGAGGGTAATAGTGTAACCATAGTCACCTTCTCAATTCAAATAAAACTTGCCCTAGATGCTGCAAATGTTTTACAAGATGATAATATTGATTGTGAGGTTATTGATCTGCGTACTATTAAGCCTCTTGATACTGAGACAATAATAGAATCAGTGAAAAAAACTAACCGTTTGGTTGTAGTAGAAGAGGGGTGGTTTTTTGCAGGCGTTGGAGCAAGTATAGGCTCTATAGTTATGAAAGAAGCGTTTGATTATTTAGATGCTCCGATAGAGATTGTCAGTGGTAAAGATGTCCCTCTTCCTTATGCTGTTAATTTAGAAAAATTAGCTTTGCCTAGTGAGAGTGATGTAATAGAAGCCGTTAAGAAAGTTTGTTATTATAGTGTTTAGAGGGTTTACGTTGTTGTTTATTTCATTCTTTAGCTAAAGGCATTGTGATAGTTTCATTTTCGCGGAGGCATAAATCCAGAAAAGATAACCTTAGTGTTGGTACGAAATTTTATATTATATTGACAAAATAAACCTAAGAAACAAGTTTTTATAGGTTTTACTGGGTTTCCGCGCATGCAGGAATGACATGTGATCAATGCAACAATACTGCTTTTAGTTAGGAGCAACCTTTTGCTTTACAGCTCTCTTACGGTCGTTAGGGTCAAGTAGAGCTTTACGTAGTCGAATAGATTTCGGTGTTACCTCTACTCTTTCATCATCTTGTATATAGCTAATTGCCTGTTCTAAAGTTAAAAGCATCGGCGGAGTTAGCCTTATGGCTTCGTCTTTACCTGCTGCTCTAACGTTGCTTAGTTGCTTCGCTTTTAGCGGGTTTACCTCTAAATCATTATCACGATTATGTTCGCCGATAATCATACCTCTATATACTTTATCACTAGGGTTTATAAACATTTTCCCCCTTTCTTCTAGATTCCATAGAGCATATGCAACTGCTGTCCCGTCACAGTTTGATATAAGCACACCGTTACGTCTCCCCTCAATATTTCCTTTATAATCGGCATATCCGTGGAAAATACGGTTCATTATGCCTGTGCCTCGAGTTTCAGTTAAAAACTGACTGTAGTAACCGATTAGTCCTCTAGACGGTCCGATGAAAGTAATACGGCTTTTGCCTCCGCCTGATGGTCTCATATCAGTCATTTCAGATTTTCTAAGTGCTAAAGATTTTACGACCACCCCGACATAATCATCATCAACGTCAATCTGAATTTCTTCCATCGGCTCTTGCTTATTGCCGTTCTCATCAGTTTGAAATAATACTTCAGGTCTACTTATAGATAGCTCAAACCCTTCACGACGCATAGTTTCAATTAATATACCTAATTGTAACTCACCGCGTCCTGCAACTTGAAAAGCATTTTTCTCAGCAGTTTCGGTAACTGTGAGTGCGACGTTACTCTCAAGCTCACGCATTAATCTATTACCTATTAGACTTGATGTCACTTTTGTTCCCTCACTTCCTGCAAGTGGTGAATCGTTAACGCTAAAGGTCATAGATAGAGTTGGGGGGTCGATAGGTAGAGATGGTACAGCCTGTGTTACTTCAGGAGAGCAGATAGTATCAGCAACATTGGCATTTTCAACACCTGCCACAGCAATAATATCACCGGCTGTAGCCTCATCTATAGCAATTCTCTCTAAACCTCTAAATGCTAATATTTTAGTAATTCGTCCGTTTTCAAGTACCTTATTCTCACGATTTAATACTTTAACGTTTTGGTTGATTTTAACAGTTCCACTTTGTACACGTCCCGTTAAAACCCTACCAAAGAAAGAATTGTATTCTCTAGTAGTAACAAGCATAGAAAAAGGTGCTTTATAGTCAGATATGGGTGTAGGTACGTGTTTTACTATGAGATCAAAAAGTGGTGATAAATTATCTGTTAAATTATCTAAAGGATTAATTTTATCATCAAATGTTAAAGCAGCTCTTCCTGCTCTACCTGATGCATAAACTATAGGAAAATCAACCTGATCGTTATTTGCTTCAAGTGCGACAAATAACTCGAATACTTCGTCAATAACTTCTTTAACTCTTTGATCTTCTCTATCAATTTTATTAATAACAACGATAGGTTTTAAGCCAAGATTTAAAGCTTTAGATAATACAAATTTTGTTTGCGGCATTGGTCCTTCTGAAGCATCAACAAGTAATACAACACCGTCAACCATACTAAGTATACGCTCTACTTCACCACCAAAATCAGCGTGTCCAGGTGTATCAACTATATTAATACGTGTATCGTTCCACATAAGAGCGGTGCATTTGGCAAGTATAGTAATACCACGTTCACGTTCAAGGTCGTTAGAGTCCATGGCGCGTTCAGCAACCGCCTGGTTAGCTCTAAAAGTACCACTTTGTTTAAGCATGTTATCGACAAGTGTAGTTTTTCCATGATCAACGTGGGCAATAATTGCTATATTACGAATAGATGTCATCTTTAAAAATTCTCACAAATTTACAATAGTGTCTAGTATTATATACTAAAATACCAAAAATTGGAATAAAGTTCTTGAAAAAGAAACTGATGTAACTACAAAAAATTACTAAGAATTTTTAAACTTTAAAATAAGAGAAATTAATGAACTATCATATAGCATTATAATTAAGGCTTATTCACATCATTATATTGGATAGTAGGTAGTAGGTTTAATAGAGCAGAATATACAAAAACACTTTTTTATCTCATATGATGAATGTGTTAAAGAGATGGTTAGGCTTGAGCAAAAATTCTCTATAGATTTCATTGAGAAATTTCTAAATAATTAGAATTTAGGTTAAAAAATGAAGAATAATTAGTACGTTTTTTTAAAATATGATATAGTCCGGTTATAAAATAGCTTATAGTATAGTTGCATGCTTATCCCCCGATACCGTAAAATTTCATTAGAACAGTTATTAGGTGAAGAAACGGTAAAAAATATATAAAAATAGGTTTGCTAAGAGTGCTGAAGAATAAAACTTTGTAATTAAAGTAACTTAATATTAGAGAAGTGATGAATAATAGTAAAATAACGAATAGAGCAAATGTATTTTTTATGGATGAGATGATACAAATATTGATACTGCAAAAGACTATAAAATCCAAGCGGTTTTGGTTAAGAAAGATGACAAGGAATATATTCAGAAAGTGTTTAATTTTTTATGACTTTAATGAAAAGCCGAAATTTATGTTGAGTTAGCAGATCCTGCTACTGAAATATATGATGAGAACAGTATCGATTTTAGCAATACATACTGTTCAATATTTGAACCTTTTCCTAGTGATTATTATTTGAATAGCAAATATACCTCATGGGGGACTGGAGTATATCAACGTTAAGTAATAGTTAAATTTTTAATTATAGACAAATCACTTGATGTTATTTATTTTTAGATAAAATGACCTTAGTATCATGTCGTGGCTTGACTACGGGGCATGACAATACTAGCTATGAAACATTTTAATCTAAAAGGATTAGCAATGATATATCGAATATTATGTTTATGTATATTCATAATAAATTTCTCAATGATCACGGAAGCACAAAGTGTGCTGATTAAAGAAGATAATTTCAAAGTTAGAGTAGCTGTTGTTGATATACAATCTATATTGGAAGGTTCAATAGCTATAAAAGATTTGCGTAATAAGATCGAAAAGCTTAATAATAAAATTCAAGATGATATTGCGGCAAAAGAAGCAGAATTTAAACCTCTAGAAGAGAAGTTACTAAATGAACGTTCTAATTTAAGTGAAACCGAATTTGAGCATAAAGTAAACGAATTTAATGCAAAAGTTAGTCATGTTAGAAAAGAAATTCAGATTAAGAAAACAAAACTTGAACAAGCTCATGCTGAAGCTATGAGTAGAGTCCATAGCGCAACTATTACAATAATTAGTGAACTTGCTGAGAAATATAATCTGAATTTGGTAATTCCAAGTGCTCAAGTCTTATATGCTAAAAATAATTTAAATATAACTTCCGAAGTAACTTTTATGTTGAATGAGAGGTTAAAAGAAGTAACAATTAACTATTAATAATGTTATGGCTCAAACAAGTGTTCAGTGTTTAGATAGTTGCTTGCCCCAGTAGTGTACGAACATTTATTATATCATGCCCGCGAAAGCAGGAATGACATAGGAGACACATAACAATTCTATTATTTAATGAGGGTATTTAATATGGTAGAATTTACACCGATTACAATTGCATATGGGGACGGTATAGGTCCTGAAATAATGGAGGCAGTGCTTTATATATTACGTAAAGCCGAAGCTCGTATTCGCCTTGAGACTATAGAAGTAGGTGAAAAGCTTTACAAGAAGTATTACACTTCAGGCATAAGTGAGGAAAGCTGGGAATCAATACAACGTACCGGTATTATACTTAAAGCTCCAATTACTACCCCGCAAGGTGGAGGATATAAAAGTTTAAACGTCACGATTCGTAAAACGTTACAGCTTTTTGCTAATATTCGTCCTGCCGTTTCGTTTCATCCTTTTACTAGATCATTACATCCAAATTTGAACCTCACTATTATACGTGAAAATGAGGAAGATTTATATGCAGGTATAGAATACCGCCAGACTCATAACATGTATGAATCGGTAAAGTTAATTAGCCATACTGGTTGTGAAAAAATTATTAGATATGCTTTTGAATATGCAGTAAAAAATAACCGTAAAAAAGTTACTTGCTTAAGCAAAGATAATATCATGAAATTTTCCGATGGAATTTTTCATAAAGTATTTAATGAAATTGCAAAAGAATATTTGTTCATTAATAATGAGCATTATATTATCGATATCGGGATGGCAAGGCTTGCTACCAAACCGGAAATATTTGACGTAATTGTGACTTCTAATTTATACGGTGATATTATATCTGATATAGCTGCTGAAATTTCAGGTTCGGTAGGGCTTGCAGGTTCTGCAAATATCGGGAAGCATTATGCGATGTTTGAAGCGGTACATGGGAGTGCTCCCAATATTGCAGGTCAGGGTATCGCTAATCCTTCAGGGCTTTTAAATGCTGCTATAATGATGCTAGTGCATATAGGGCAAGGTGATATTGCTAGTTTAATCGAAAATGCGTGGAAGAAAACTATAGAGGATGGAGTTCACACAGCCGATATATATAACGAACAGACTTCTAGTAAACAAGTCGGTACAAAAGAATTTGCTGAAGAAGTAGTGAAAAGATTAGGACAGTTACCAACAAAGCTATCTAAAGCAGATTATCCGTTAATTGTAGAGAAACAAGAAAGTAATATATATTATAAAATTGATACCACAGAAGTTAAGAAGCTGGTTGGAACCGATATATTTGTAAATATGAATGTTTTGTCTGCTTATGATATAGCAGCTAAAATTAGTAAGCTTGATATTGGTAATTTTGAGTTAAAAACCATATCTTCAAAAGGTTTAAAATTATGGCCTCATAATGCAAGATTTGAAACTGTGTCCGATCATTGGTGTTGTCGTTTTATGAATAAGGACGGTATGGAAATAAAGCATCAAGATATAACACGATTGCTTGAAGTTTTAAGCAACGCAAATATTGATTTTATCAAAGTAGAGAATCTATTTGAGTTTGACGGGGTGGCAGGTTATAGCTTAGCCCAGGGGGAATAATTAAATTATTGTCACATAGCGCGCTTGATTACGGGGCTATAAAAACTGTATAATAATAGTTGTTTAAATATTTTCTTAGATCCTGTGGTCAAGCCATTTGATGACACCGATTAGACCCATACATACAACAAATGACATAATACAGAAATAAAAATAATGATACTATATTATATTGGAATATTATTGGTAATTATTGGATTATTTGCTATATTTTCAGGAATAATCGGGTTTTTTAGATTTCCTGATTTCTATCCTAAATTACATGCTGCAAGCGTTGTTGAGAGTTTTGGAGTGCCTATTTGTTTAATAGGTTTTGCGTGTATTAAAGCAGATATTATTAACTCTGTTAAATTAATTTTAGCATCTTTATTGATGTTGCTACTAAATCCGGTCGCAACTCATGCACTTGGTAAAGCTTCGCTACATTCAATGTTATTTCTGCGAAAGCAGGAATCTAGGAATAATGAATTATTGTTATGCTGTGGCTTAACTACGGCATCCAGAAAAAAATTAAAAAAGACTGGATCCCGCGATCAAGTTAGCTAAGATGACAATAAAGGTTATTGGATTCCCACTTTTGTAGGAATGACATTGAACAATATGGTTAACATAAAACTAAATGAATATAGCTTTAAATTTTACTCTCGGCAATTACCTACTTAACTTAATTGCTTTTTTATTGATTTTAATATCCATAACAATAATTTTTGCTAAAGATTTACTAAATGTAGTGATTGCTTCTTCTGTCTTTAGCTTATTAATCAGTGTATCTTATCTCATTATGGATGCTCCAGATGTTGCAATGACTGAAGCAGCGCTTGGTGCTTGCTTATCAACATGCGTATATTTGAATTTGTTATGCAAACTACCTTATAGTTTAAAGAATATCAAGAGAACTAATATTATTTCTGCAAGTTTAATATGTTTAGTATTTGTAATAGTTCTTACTTATATGGGGCTAGAATTACCAAATTACGGTGATGATAATGCTCCTCTTCATATACATTTAAGTAGATATTATATCAAGAATACTACTAAAGATATTGGTATACCTTCCCTTGTTGCAGCTATTCTTGCTAGCTATCGTGGTTATGATACTTTAGGTGAAACTAGCGTAATTTTAATTGCAGGAATTGCTGTGTTATTGGTTTTTTCAAAGAAATTTGAGATAGAAGACGTGTCAAAAAATGTCATCCCGCAGCTTGACAGTGGTATCCGTAAAAATATAAACTGGATGTTGTGGAGGGATCACGGTATGACAAATATAATAAAATATATTACTAGTTTTATAATCCCTTATATAATTTTGTATAGTATATATATTCAGCTTAACGGTGAATCTTCACCAGGTGGTGCTTTTCAAGCAGGTGTTATATTTGCGTCTAGTTTCATTGCTTATGATTTAGTGTACGGCAATCGAAAATTAAATCGATACTTCTCTCCTAATATATTAATTTATATTGCTATTTTAGGGGTAGCAATATATACAATTGTAGGAACAATATCATTGTTTTTTAACGATAATTATTTAAATTATTATTCACTAACAAATTTTATCAATGATAAGCTACTTGCTCAACATATAGGGATATTTATAGTAGAAATTGGTATAGGTTTAACTGTTGCAGCTATTATGTATTTAATTTATAACTTATTTAACCATGAATAATCTATTTATATTAATTAAGCGTGAATTTATATTGCAGAATCGGATTAATAATATAATAAAATATTTAGTGATATTTTTTTTGTTTTGCATAATTAGTACTGTTTTAATTAACAGTGAAAGGGATATTAACAAATTCGGTTTAATTTTTTCGATAATTTGTTTATTAATTTCATTAATAAATTTTTCTTCTATTATATTTAAATCTGATTTGGAAGACGGAAGCTTAGAATTGTTATTATCAATTGTTAGTCATGCTAAAATTATATTAGCTAAATTTTTTGCTATATTTATCAGTAGTACGATAGGGCTAGTTTTTATTTTACCAATTATTTATATTTTTTTTGATCAAACTGTGCTTGAGATAATATTTTTCTTTATTAGTGTATGGATGATGTTAGTTTTATCAAGTAGTTTAGTAGTTTTATCCGGTAGCGTGCAATGTTATTTTAAGAAGAATGCTAATTTTGTCGGTACGTTTATTATGCCGTTATTAATTCCAGATATTATAATGGTAGGTTTAATATTACAAGATAATAACTTACAATTCATTTTTATTATGATGGGAATTAATTTAGTATTTTTGCCGATTTCATTCTTATTAAGTTCCTATTTAATTAAAAATATTTATAATATTACATGATTTTGCTTTATTTTTACTAATGTAGTGATATAAAGTAAGATGAATGTTGGTAATAAATTTTTTTGAGTAAAATATATGTGGCAGGTTTTACGAAGGTTAATTGCAGCGAACCCTATAGGGTTTTTTCTCTGGTCTATTATAACTAAATGGTATTTAATTATAGCAGTTGCGTCCTTAATTACTTTATATTATACGGTATTGGGCTTAAAAAAAATTGGATTTATAGATTATTTTACTAAGACTCTAGTAGAAATATTAGATACAAGTAAAGCAGTGGCCCAAAATTGTACTACAAAACTTGGCCCTGATTGGAATCATTTAGTTAGCTTTTGGAGTTGCTTAAGTGATCCTGGAGAATATAAGCATGAGCAAAGAACAGGAGCAGAAGAGTTAGAAGATAAAATAAATAAGCTTATGTCAAAACAAGCAGATGTTGCTGCAGACGCTGAATTTCCTATAATAAACCCTTATGAACAACTAGAAAATCAAAATAATCGTTAATTTATATCACTTTAATATTATATGTTGGATACTGAAGATAATAAACAAAAACAAACTACACGTCGTGATTTTATTGTTCTAACAGCTAGTAGTATTGCAGCAGTTGGGGCTGCATGTGCACTTTTACCTCTTATTGATTCCTTAAACCCTTCTGCAGATGTGCTAGCTTTATCATCAATTGAGGTTGATCTATCAAATATTGCGATAGGGCAAACAGTTACGGTTAAATGGCAAGGTAAACCAGTTTTTATCACCAACCGTACTCCTGATAAAATAGCTGAAGCGAGAGCGGTAAAAATGTCGGAGCTTATTGATCCTGAAACAGATGAAGCACGTATTAAAGTGGGTCATGATAATTG
This sequence comes from Rickettsia sp. Oklahoma-10, assembly GCF_039954865.1. Lineage (NCBI taxonomy): Bacteria > Pseudomonadati > Pseudomonadota > Alphaproteobacteria > Rickettsiales > Rickettsiaceae > Rickettsia > Rickettsia oklahomensis. The sequence continues at coordinate 682,515 of NZ_CP157197.1, forward strand.
GCTTGTAACGATTGGGGTCTGCACGCATTTAGGTTGTGTGCCGCTTGCTAATCAAGGTGAATATGATGGATGGTTCTGTCCATGCCATGGCTCACAATATGATTCTTCAGGTAGAGTTAGAAGAGGTCCTGCTCCTTTAAATTTAGCAGTACCACCTTATACCTTTATTAGCAATAAAAAAATTAGAATTGGGTAGTTATTTATGAATGAAGATATTACCCCTAAAAAGCCTAATGCTATTATAGAATGGGTAGATTATCGGTTACCTATTTTTTCTTTCCTAAAGCATTTTAGACATTATCAAACTCCAAAAAATCTTAACTATTTATGGAATTTAGGCTCTATCGCCGGTATTGCTCTAGTAATTCAGATAATTACCGGTGTGGTGCTTGCTATGCACTATACCCCGCATGTGGAGTATGCTTTTGATAGTGTTGAGCGAATCATGCGTAACGTAAATTACGGCTGGTTACTGCGTTATACTCATGCAGTAGGTGCATCAATGTTTTTTGCTGCAGTATACTTACACATAGCAAGAGGCTTGTATTACGGCTCTTATAAATCACCTAGAGAACTACTTTGGCATATCGGTATTATCATTTTTCTAACTATGATGGCTACTGCTTTTATGGGGTATGTATTGCCATGGGGGCAAATGAGCTACTGGGGTGCAACAGTAATTACTAATTTATTTTCAGCTATTCCGCTAATAGGGGAGTCCATTGTTACGTGGTTATGGGGTGGTTTTTCTGTTGATAATCCGACGTTAAATAGATTCTTCTCTCTGCATTATTTATTACCGTTTATTATCGTTGCCCTTGTAATGCTCCATTTAGTAGCCTTGCATCAGCATGGTTCAAATAACCCAAAAGGTATCGATGTTAAATGCTCTAAAGATACTATTCCGTTCCATCCTTATTATACCATAAAGGATTTTGTTGGTTTTGGGGTGTATTTCATGATATTCGCCTATTTTATTTTTTATGAACCGAATTATTTAGGACATCCCGATAATTACATACCAGCAAATCCATTAGTGACACCTGCTCATATCGTACCTGAATGGTATTTTTTGCCGTTTTATGCGATCCTTAGAGCTGTGCCGTCTAAGCTTGGTGGGGTGGTATTAATGTTCGGCAGTATCTTCGTATTGTTTTTACTACCTTGGTTTGATACTTCAAAAGTTAGAAGTAGCAATTATAGACCAATATACCGAATTGCTTTTTGGATATTTATGGCAGATTGTTTATTGCTTGGTTACTTAGGGTGGCAGCCATCAGAAGAGCCGTATATTACAATTAGCCGTTTTACCGTTTGTTATTACTTTTTCCATTTTTTAGTAGCCTTACCTCTAATTGGTAAATATGAGAAGCCGTTGCCATTGCCAGAGGAATTGTAAAAGTAATATATCATTCCTGTGTGGTAGTGTTGTTTAGACCAATCCCAGATTGTCATACTGCAACTTGATTGCGGGATCCAGAAAAAATTATGTTATAAGTTGTTATTTTGGCTGTAGTGGTCAGCCACGATATAATATCGTAGCATTTTTCAAGATCCATGTTAATTCTGGTACCAGAAACTAGAATGATACAGTGATATAAATTTAAAAATACTATGAAAGTTAGACGAATTATCTCCATTATCATAATAATAACCTCTAGCTTATGCTTAGCAGGTGAAGAAGCATTACCACCACAAAAGATGCAATGGTCGTTTGACGGTGTATTTGGCACAGTTAATCGTGAAGCTGCACAAAGAGGTTTTCAGGTTTATAAAGAAGTTTGTAGCGTTTGTCACGGTTTGAATCATTTATATTACCGTAATTTAAAAGATATTGGTTTTTCTGATGATGAAATAAAAGAAATTGCTAAAGCATATACGGTAAAAGATGGACCAAATGATGATGGTGAGATATTTGACCGTCCCGCTCTTCCATCCGATCGTTTTATCCCTCCTTACCCTAATGAGCAAGCAGCAAGAGCAGCTAATAACGGAGCATATCCTCCTGATTTATCTTTAATAATAAAAGCACGTCATGACGGCGCTAATTATATATATTCGCTGCTTACCGGTTATAAAGAACCGCCGGCAGGTTTTAAGCTGATGCAAGGTACTCATTATAATCCCTATTTTCCTGGTGGGCAAATTGCAATGCCACCGCCACTTATAGATGGGCAGGTGACTTATATGGACGGCACTAATGCAAGCATAGGGCAGATGTCGCATGATGTTGCAGTATTCTTACAATGGGTAGCCGAGCCAGAAATGGAACACCGTAAATCTATGGGTCTTAAAGTTATGATGTTTTTAGTAGTATTTACTATCTTTTTCTATATTGCCAAAAACCGCATTTGGTCTAATTTAAAGTAGTTTTTTCACATCTTGTTGTATAGCTTCTGTGTCATTCTCGCCTTTGCAGGAATAACATAAATAATTTTTGCAGCTCATGCCTATGCTGGTAACTCCTCTTCCCTCTTTCTTAGTATAGTAATTAATTTTTGTTATACTTATCCTAAATTGTAGGTATTTATGATGATTTTGCAGATAAATAGGCTTTATTAGCTCTATCATTCCTGAAATTTTCAAAATATACAAATATATTAACGACAAAAACACGAGATAAATATTTTAGATAGTCATAATTAATACACTCAATCAATCCAAAACTTTTACAGAGCTTATCATATCGCCAAAAATGGCATAGCAATATTCTTTACTCCACTTATAAATCAAATGTTAGTTGGATTGATGCTGTAAACAGCTCAGTAAGTCCAGTACTTGTTTATAGCTTCTTTACAATGTATAGAGAAGTTAAAGCAGGGATTATTAGTTTTTACTTTGGTCAGCGTACTTTCAGTAAATTATGGAAGTATTAGACTTGAATTTTAAATAGATAATTTTATATATTTAAATATATAACTAACAAAATTAATGGTGGTTTTATGTTAAAGAGTGTAAGATTATATACGTCTATAGCAACTATTATTTTATCAAGTAATATTGCAATGGCTAATAAGAATTATGATGCCGGTTATGCGACGCCTTTGCGTCAAGTAGTGGATTTAATAGATAATCAAATTATAAGTATTGATAATTTATTTAAAAATAGATTGCCGTTTTATGAATCTAATAGCATAAAAAGCAATTTTATTACTAAAGATAAGCAGTATAGTGTTGTTATGGAAGTACCTGGATTTGATAAAAGTCAAATTAAGGTTAAAGTAAACGGCAATAAATTATTTATTACAGGGAATATAGAAGCAAAAAATAAGTCTGATGATTTAGATAATTATATGAATAAAAATTTTAATTATGTAATATCATTATATGAAGATGTAGATCAAACAAATATCTCTTCAAGCCTTAAAAATGGAATACTTACTATTGTTCTACCTCGCATTAAGGTTAAAGAACAAGACGCAAGAGAGATACCGATTAATTAGTATTGTAAGTTGTATTTCTAGATACCGTGGTTTGACACGTTCTGACGCTAGGTGTGATTTCAATCTACGCAATAACGCCTAGCGAGCATGACATAGAGTAAAACATATAAATAATTTCATTTTTTACTACCAGCATTTATAGCAAGGCTTGCGGAAACAAATTCTTCAAGGTCACCATCAAGCACTGATCTAGTGTCAGAAGTTTCATAATCAGTACGTAAATCTTTTACCATTTGATACGGTTGCAGGACATATGACCTAATTTGGTGTCCCCAGCTATTATCAGTTTTAGTTGCATTCTGCTCATTAACATTGTTTGTACGTTTCTGCATTTCAAGCTCATAGAGTTTAGCTTGAAGCATTTTCATAGCTTGCGCTTTATTCTTATGCTGTGACCTATCACTTTGACATTGTGTTACCGTTCCTGTCGGTATATGGGTAATACGTACGGCAGAATCTGTAGTGTTAACGTGCTGCCCGCCAGCTCCTGATGCTCTGAAAGTATCAATTCTTAAATCTTTATCCTCAATAGTAATGGCTATATTATCATCAATTTCGGGATATACCCAGCTACTTGCAAAACTAGTCATTCTTTTACCTGCTGCATTAAATGGGGAAATACGCACTAACCTGTGAACTCCTGCTTCGGTTTTAAACCAGCCGTAAGCACGTTTGCCTATTATTCTAATCGTACATGATTTAATGCCTACTTCTTCGCCGTTAATCATATTGATTATTTCAGTTTTAAAGCCTAATCTTTCGGCAAAACGCAAATACATACGAGTCATGATAGATGCCCAGTCATGGCTTTCAGTGCCTCCTGCTCCGGCATTAATCTCTAAAAAGCAATTATTACCATCTGTTTCACCTGAAAATAAATATTCTGTTTTAAATTTAACAGCAAGTATGCTTAAATTTTTAAGATCTTGTTCAACTTGTGAAAGTGTTTCTAAGTCGTTTTCGGTTTCAGCTAGTTCTTCAAGTTCTAAAGTATCTTTTAAATTAGATTTGAGTTTGTTAAAAGTATTTAGTTTTTCTTCTAAAGTACTTTTTTCTCGAAGTAATGTTTGTGCGTTAACCTGATTATTCCATAAATCAGGGTTTGTTGTTAGTTCTTCTAATTCTTTTAATTGTTTAGTCGAAGTTTCGACATCAAAGAGACCTCTCAAGCAATTCTAAAGATTGCTCAATTTTTTTTACATAATTTTCTATTTCGGCTCGCATTATTTTTTCCTGTTATAAATTTTGATTTTGCTATATATTATTGTGATTGTCTGGAGTGTGTTTATGTCATTTCCCAGTAAGAATGACAGGGGTGCAAATTGATAAATGCAACAATGCCTATGCGGAAATGACAAAGGCGATCACCTCAATAAACAAATATAAATTATATCACAATAATTATGAATAATCAAAAATATATAAGGAACTTCTCAATAATTGCTCATATCGATCACGGTAAATCTACGTTAGCTGATAGGTTAATTGAACATTGCGGCGGACTTCAGGCTAGAGAAATGAGCCAACAAGTATTAGATTCGATGGATATTGAAAAAGAACGAGGCATAACTATTAAGGCACAAACAGTAAAGCTTATATATAAGGCTAAAGACGGTAATATTTACTATTTGAATCTAATGGATACACCGGGACATGTCGATTTTGCTTATGAAGTTAGTAGGTCTTTAGCCGCTTGTGAAGGTTCATTATTGGTAGTTGATAGTACGCAAGGAGTAGAGGCGCAAACGCTTGCAAACGTTTACCAAGCAATCGAGAATAATCACGAAATAGTACTGGTGCTTAATAAGATTGATTTACCCGCTTCCGAACCTGAGCAGGTTAAACAGCAAATAGAGGATATAATTGGAATTGATGCAAGCAAGGCTGTGTTAATTTCTGCTAAAAGCGGTATAGGGATTGATTTAGTTTTAGAAGCAATAGTAAATAAATTACCTCCACCAAAAGAAAGTAGTTCTAATATTTTGAAAGCTTTGCTTGTTGATAGTTGGTATGATCTATATCTTGGTGTAGTTATTTTAGTACGTATTATTGACGGTGCTTTACGTAAGAATATGCGTATTAAAATGATGGCTACAAACTCAGTTTATACAGTTGAGAATGTTGGATATTTTACTCCGAAAAAACATATTACGGATGTTTTATATGCAGGGGAGATCGGCTTCTTTACTGCATCTATAAAGCAGGTAGCAGATTGTAAAGTCGGGGATACTATAACTGATGAGAAAAAGCCTTGCGAGCAAGTATTGCCTGGCTTTAAACCAAATTTACCTTTAGTGTTTTGCAGTCTTTATCCAACTGATAGCTCAGAGTTTGAGCATCTAAAGGATTCACTTGCTAAATTGCGCCTTAATGATGCCAGCTTTGAATATGAAATGGAAAGCTCCTCAGCACTGGGAGTAGGATTTAGGTGCGGCTTTTTAGGGTTACTACATTTAGAGGTAATTCAGGAACGTTTAAGTAGGGAATTTGATTTAGATTTAATTACTACTGCACCAAGTGTAGTATATATAATTTATATGCAAGATGGTAAGAGTTTGGAAGTTCATAATCCTGCAGATTTACCTGATTTGCAAAAAATCAAGTCAATGGAAGAACCATGGATTAAGGCAACTATAATGGTACCTGATGAGTTTTTAGGTGCAGTATTGTCGCTGTGTACTGAAAAAAGGGGAGTGCAGCTAGATCATAGCTATATAGCAAACAGGGCTAGAATAGTTTATAAATTACCGTTAAATGAGATAGTTTACGATTTTTACGATCGTTTAAAAAGTTGTTCTAAAGGTTATGCAAGTTTTGAATGGCAAATGGATGTTTATAAACCTTCTGAGCTTGTTAAACTTGGGATTTTGGTTAACGGTGAGGTAGTTGATGCGTTATCGACAATCGTACATCGCTCTCGTGCCGAGCAGAGGGGTAGGGCCTTATGTGTAAGGTTAAAGGACTTGATACCAAGACAGCAAATCGATATAGCAATCCAGGCAAGTATAGGTAGCCGTGTTATTGCCCGTGAGACTATTAAAGCTCTGCGTAAAAACGTGTTATCTAAATGTTACGGTGGTGATATAACCCGTAAGCGTAAGCTTCTTGAGAAGCAAAAAACAGGGAAAAAGAGAATGAGACAGTATGGTAATATTGAAATCCCTCAATCTGCCTTTATTACTGCTTTAAAAATATGTGATGAGTAATTTTTTATCGCTTGATTTGTATTAATTTTTTTATTTAATATGAAGAAAATGCTAGACGTTATAGAAAAGATTTGTTATAAGAAGTTATCTAAAATTATTCCTCGGTAGCTCAGTGGTAGAGCAAACGGCTGTTAACCGTTCGGTCGCTGGTTCGAATCCGGCTCGGGGAGCCATCCTGTACAGTTGCTACTTTTATTAAACGGGCAAGCCAATTTAAAAATTTCCTTTTCTCAGGAATTTTTGCACCCTTCTTATAAAAGTTTCATATGAATTTGTCTTGACATTTATAAAATTTAGAAGATTTTGCGATAACTTGTCTCTCAGCATAACTTTTATTAATTAGTTTGATTCGTATTGACGTTCTTTTAATTGTGTTTCCTTACGAAACAATTCTTAAAACTTTGGCCGTGTCTTAAAAGATATATGAATTGCGCTTATTGGATTTGAAAACTAGAATGACTTGTTAAATGTCGTCAAATAGAATATGCAGTCTTTTTAGGGAAGGATGGTTTAATTATTACAACCAACAATTATAGTTATTGACTTATTTTAATTACTTCTATAGATTACTCATCTTAGGACTAATTAAGTTCTATCATGCATATATAAGTTAGTTTTAAAGAGTTAAAATATAGAAAATAAAGAAGAACAAATTTTAGCCTCTGAATCTTAATTGATAAAGAGGGAGAAAAGCATTTAAAAGCTGCAGAGTCAAGGAAAGACTTAAGTTAATATTAGTAACATTTCTATTATTCTTACTAAGTTTTTTAACTATAATGAAAGAGAAAGCAGTAGAGTATAAATTGCAGATGGAGTAAGACGTTAAAGCAACTAATAAAATAGAATGATAGTTGTTAAGATACCAAAAGATTAAAATTATTAATACCTCCTTAAGGTTAAAAAATGATTTATTATTACATTTTTAAAATTTTTACTATAACCAATTATTTTAATAAGTAATTTTTATAGCAGATTTAAGCGCTTGGAAAGAAAATTTTGAAGTTTGTGTTTACACTAAAAAAAGCTACTTGATATAAAATATTTAAACACTAAAGAAAAAATCCTGTTGAGATAGAGGAAATTAAAAAAGTATCTACATGCCTACAAATATCACATTTCTTACATGCATTAACCATTATTATTCTATTCTTATCTGATTGAAATGGCGTATATGTTTGCTGAATTTGTAGCCAAAGTTATAACGCTATTATGCGGTAAGCCGCACTGCTTCACTATACTATTGAAGATATAGAGCTTACCAAATAGTAATAACTATAATTTTTGAGCTATAAGTTGCAAATCACTTAGAGGTTTTACTAGAATCAAACCTTACTGAAAAATAAGTAGCGATGTATGAATTTGCTAGTTAGACAAATACTCATAAAATTATTTGATCGTGTACATAAACATCCACACTTTGGGAGCTAAATCATCTAAGAAAATGAAAAAGATTATTAAAGAGACTTTAGCAAATTTTGTGACTTGAGCTATGTATTTGGAAATACCAATTGTACAAAGTAAAATCATACAACTCTGTTTTTTCAATATTTACATATTATATCACAGCATTTTGGGTATAATTTACAAATGGCTTTTTAGGACAAATGTTCAACCTCTTTTTCTAATTTTATAAAATGATCTAATCCAAATGTATAATCTACACCTATTGGAATTGTTATAATCCCCTAACATAAATTAATAAATACATAAGACTAAAAATATTTGTTGCATGGACTATAGCAAAATATAGCTACTAGCTCTAACTAATATGCTTAAATATAGGATGATGTTTAAAAAATATAGGTATTGCTAAAGATATAAGTACATGTATGATTGCACTTTAAGAACTTTCAACGGATATATTGTATAATTTAAATAAGTAAAAATATTAGTCATAGTTACATCATTGAAATATAAAAATTTTGTCTTATAATATCTGTGGCACTATATTTAAAGTGAGTTTTTAGAATGTTACCGCACATATAAGCTATGTAAAAAACTATACAGGCCTAGCATGGTATTAAGAGTAAAGATAAAATGGTTTTTGTTAGTTCTTATTTGCTATAGTTATTCTTGTGAAGTAATGTTTTCTCTCATTTAACTTTCTCTAAAGTTTTATGTAGTTGAAGTTTTGTATCGGCAAATTCTGGTGCTTCTCGTAGTCTAGTGCTAGTAGATGATCTGACAGACGCTATTTCTGTACCAAACCAAAAAGCTATACTTTCTTTACCTTCCCTTGCTACACTTTTTACTCCTTTTTATATCCTAGCATAGTTTTTTATAGAAGTTAATTTGTAAAGAAATCTATACTGTTTTATATAAAAGTCAATAGGGTATTGCGCTTTATACAATAAATAAGAAAATGAAGTACAACTTAATTATTAATGTGTTATTACCAATGAAATAATTATGTATTTTTTATAGATATAATGGAATCTAGTTTAAAGCGGTATGTCTGTGTACCTGAGCATTCATCACAAGTCCAAAACCAATTAGCATAGATGCAATCATTGTTCCACCGTAAGAAATAAACGGTAGGGGTACGCCTACTACAGGAAGTAAGCCCATCACCATAGCTATATTAATAAATACATGACTAAATAAAATTGCAGTAATACCTATTATCAGTAATTTACTAAAAATCTCTCGGCAATTTGCAGCAATTAATAAAGAAATAGTTATAAGTGCAAAATATAATATTAATAAAAACATGCCTCCTATAAAACCAAATTCTTCAGCAAAGGTAGCAAAGATAAAATCAGTTTGATGTTCGGGAAGAAAATCTAAATGGCTTTGACTACCTTGATTTAAACCACGTCCAAATAAGCTACCTGAACCTATAGCAATTTTAGATTGAATAATATTATAGCTAGCACCAAGCGGATCATGCTCTGGATCAAAAAAAACCATCACTCGTTTTTTTTGATAATCATACATCATATTCCAAGCAATAGGCAGGCTAACAAGAGTAGCAAGGCCTAGTATTATAAAATATTTTATTCTAAAACCTACTGCAAAGAATATAATTGCTGAAACAATTAAAACAATCATTCCTGTACCTAGATCTGGCTCTCTAATTATTAGAAAAGCCGGTATTAAAACTCCTATAATCGGTATAATAACTTTATGAAGTTTTGTAAGATCATCAATTGTTAGTGAATGACAATATCTAGCAAGCATTAATACAACAGCAATTTTGATTGGTTCAGAAGGTTGAAGTTTAACTATACCGATATCGATCCATCTTTTACCACCCATGGCAGTTGAGCCGAAAAGCTCCACGGTGACTAATAAAGCCAGTACGCAAAAATAAAAGATATACGATAACCTAAAGATTATCCGCAAATCAATTAATGCAATAATAATAGCTAAAGGCAAGAATATACAAAAATTTATAATTTGTTTGTAAGCCCAAGGCTGCAAATTGCTGTTTGCTGCCGAATAAAGCACAATGAAACCAATACAGCAAATTAAGCTAATTAGTACAATTAAAGTAATCGGTAATTTTTGTAATTGTTCTAGATAATTTTTATGCATTGTTTTTATATTTGGTAATTATTACTATTATGTCATTCCCCCCATAAGCGGGAAGACATATACCTCTTAAATTTTCGCATTAAACACTTTAAAAATAAATACTAATTCCTCAGCTGTTTCTTTCAGATAATCAAAACGACTGGCAGAACTGTCATGTCCTGTATCCATATTTATTTTTAATAATAATGGGTTATTGTCCGTTTTGAGCGCTCGTAATTTTGCGACCCATTTAGCAGGTTCCCAGTAACCTACACGTGGGTCAGATATACCACAAGTAATGAATAGAGCAGGGTAGTTTTGTGCTTTTATGTTTTCATAAGGAGAATAAGATTTAATATATTCAAAATATGCTTTTTCTTTTGGATTACCCCACTCATTATATTCCAAGAGAGTTAGTGGTAAACTATCATCGAGCATGGTATTTAGTACGTCTACAAATGGTACATGAGCGATTGCTGCTTTATAGATTTCCGGCTTTTCATTAAGTACATAACCGATTAGCATACCGCCAGCACTACCACCCACTATGACTATATTTTGTGTGTTTGTATATTTCTCTTTAATTAAAGTTCTACTACAAGCTATGAAATCTTCAAAGGTTCTTTTTTTAGTTAAAAACTTTGCTGCTTCATACCAATCATGACCTAGATCATCACCGCCTCTAATATGAGCAATCGCGTAAATAAAGCCGCGGTCGGCAAGCGTTATTGCCGTATTTCTAAAGTTGACAGGTATGCTAATCCCATAAGCTCCGTACCCCATTAGATACAAAGGGTTTGAACTGTCTTTTTTAAATAAAGATTTTTTGTAGAATAAAGTAATAGGTACTTTTACGTCCTCACTGTCTGCAAATATTCTTTCTACTTTATACTCCTTTGGATTAAAGCCTGAAGGTATTTCCTGTTGCTTTAATATTGTTAATTTATTGTTGTCAAAATCGTATCTGTAAGTGGTATTTGGTCTTGCTAGAGAAGAGTAATTTACTCTGATATCGTCTTCCTCAAAGTTTGTGGAAAAACTACTTGCTTGCAAACTTTCGTCGGGAAAATGAATTATTTTTTCTTGTAGATTTTTGAATTGCTTTATTTTAATTAGCGGTAAGCCATGGGTACGATAATTTAAGATTAAATAATTACTTGTAATATCAAAGCTTTTTAAATATTTGTCCTGTTCTTCTTTAATATAAATATCATCTAGGCTAGCGTTTTCAAAATTATTTACTGGCAGTTTTACAATATGGAAATTTCTAGCTTTATAATTAGTTTTAATATAAAAATAATCGCTTTTATGTTCTATTTCATAGAATATGTTGTTTTGTGCAGGTTGTACTAGTTTGGGAGTGAAATTATCATCCTGCATAGAAATTATGTAAATTTCATTTTCATTATGATCACCTGAGTTTATAAAAATATATTCACGACTTGCTGATTTCTTGCTACTAATAAAATGAAGAGGGTTTTTGACCTTGAATATTAATTTGTCCTGAGAAACATCTTCACCTAAATGATGAAACATTACTTTATCCCAACGTTGATTCTCATTAATAGTAATATAGAAGAAGCCATTTAATTTTTCATGCCAAATTATATTAGGAGCAATATCCTTGACATTATCAGGTAGGTATTTTTGTTTTTTAAGGTTGTATATTTTGATATCGTATTTTTCGTTACCTGTAAAATTAACGCTATAAGCCATTAGATTTTGATCAGGTGATATTGCAATTTTGGCAACATCAGTAAAACTCCCGTTGGGAGCAAGAAGGTTAGCATCTAATATTATTTCTTCAGGAGCATTAATATTATTATGTTTTCTGCAATATATCGGATAATTTTTATCCCCCTCTACTCTTGTATAATAGTAATAATCTTTTTTCTTAACATACACTGATTCATCATCTAATTTGATCCGTCCTTTTAATTCTTCAAAAATCTTTTCCTTATCCTTTTGCAGATCGGCAAAGAAATTTTCAGTATATTTATTTTCTGCTGCTAAATAATCTAAAATTTTAGAGTCTTCTACCTTTGGCCATTTAGGATCACGCAACCAGTGATAATCATCGTTTATTGTTTGTCCATAAAACTCAAAGCTGTAATTTTGTTTATCTATTATTGGTGGTTTCATATGTTATTAATATTGCAATGTTAAAATCGAACTAATTAATAGCAATAATACAATAAATATAGCTGTTTGCTGATTATGCCAAGTAGATATTTTACTTAAAAAATTACACCAAATAACTTTAAAATTAAAATATTCTTCCACATCTTTATTATTGTTTGCCATTTTTTTATATTTCTCGATACTAAAATATATAAGTTTTTCAGTATATTGGTATAAGTCAAGATTGATATTTTGTGTTGAAATATGTGGTTTTTTTCTAAATATTAAAGCTAATAATAGTGAGGTTATAGGAATGACTAACTTGAAGTTAGCAGTATGTGTTGATATTTGAATAGGATAAAATAAACATATGCATAACGTTATAATGCAGAAAAAGAAATACACCACACTTATCATACCACGACTTGATTGTGATATCCATAAATATTTATGATCATTGCTTATTTTTTTTCTAGATAGCGCAATCAAGTTGTGGTATGACAAGTTATCTATACTTTCCAACAACAACCAAAATAGTACTGTACAAGTTACTATCTTGTAAAATAGCATTAAATTATTTTCATTTAAAATATTAGCTATTTCATTTTTGATATAAGAAGAACTAATAGGCAGTATAGAGGTATATATTAATATACTAATTATAAATCCAATTAGTAGAATAGGATTAGTAGCAGTTTTAAGATCTTGGTAATTTTTAATATTGTACGTATCTTCTACATAAGTGAAATATAAAGCAAATAGTCCGTTATATAATATATGTACGAATATAAAGCTTGTAATAAGATAAGCAATACTAGGTGAGTTTATACTAATAGCTGTTAATATAAAACCAAGTTGTGATACGGTAAGGTAACATATCAATCGTTTAAGGTTTTGCTCAATTATAGAAAATACTAACCCGTAAATGATCATTGATATTCCAAAAAACTTAAGTATCTCAAGACCGCTAAATAATTTTAAAATGATAATTAAAATAACTTTAGTAGTAAAACTAATTAAATATACAATACCGCTACTTGAAGCTATAGGATAGCAATTAACAAGCCATCCGTTTACAAAAATAGCTGAGGCATTAATCAAACAACCTGCAAGTATGAATATTGCTGGTAATTCAGCATTATATACTGACTTAGTTAAGGAAATAAAAGCTGTATTACCTGTTGTTTGAATTAGAAGGGTCATGCCAATTAAAATTAATCCGCTACTAAATAAATGTGTAAGAAAATATTGGCGTACTGGTTTTATTTTTAATTGGTTACAGAAAATAATTATGCAGGCACAAATCGTCATGAATTCAAGCGAAATGATCATGGAAATAAAATCAGCTGCAAATACACATATAATAGAGGATAAACAGTATAAACTACCTATTAACGTCTCAAATTTTCTATTTTGAAAAATTGTATAAAGATTTAAGATAGTGGTAACAATTAAGAATGCTAAAGCTATTAATTGATTGTGAGAATTAAGGTCAAAAACCAGTTCAAAATTAGCTAGCGAAAATACAAATGTGGTGTTTTGAATAAACATTTTAATCTTGAGAAGAAACTGTTAACACTTCTAGTCTGTGAATCATTTTAAAGTCTTTTGCATTTAGAGTGAGCATTGAAAATTATTTGTGATGGCGATCGCAGCAATGAATAAATCATGAGTACCAATAGTGATATTTGCTGTATACAAATTATGAATAATGCCGGTGTATGTATGTACATGCATTCTTCAATGCCAAAAGTTAATATAGTAAATAAGTTTTTTTTAAGTACTCTATAAAATCTAAACGTTTTATGCGTATATTGTCATTACCTGCTCTATCAATTCCCATTAACAATTCTATTGATGTAATAGAGCTGATAAAAGCTTTATAATAATTTGACCACGCTTTAAGTAGTTGTTGTCCCTCTTGCTAAAGCTATAAATTTTGTACTATATTTAGCCTCAATAAATCATTACCATGTTTACATAATTATATGATTATACGTAAATTATGTAAATATGTTTTATGTAATATAAGCTAAAAATTCTCTTATTAAGATTTGAATAAAGTAAAATAATGTTATAGCTAAAGCACAAATTATTATGCTGATTCGCATGGAATAGGGAAGTAGCTTTGTTACGCTGGATGCTCTCAAAGAAGGTTTATAAATATAGCTTAATATTTTGATAAGGTAAAGGCTTGATAATATACTACTAGCTATTATGACCATCATAACGATGATTTGATTCTGCTCGCTTGCGGCAAGTAATATTGAGAATTTGCTAATAAATCCGCTAAAGATAGGTATACCGATTAGTGATAATGAAGAGATAGATATAATAAAAGAAATTAAAGGGAATCCTTTAAATATACCATGTAAATCCTGTACTTGATCAGTTTTCTTTACACTATAAATACTTCCCATACTATAAAATAAGCAGATTTTTGTAAAAGAATGTGAAACTAAGTGTAAGATTGCAGCCCCGAATGCTTTAGGTGTTAACATGAAAGCACTAAGTAATGCTAAGCTTAGTTGATTCATAGTAGAATAGGCAAGTATTTTTTTAATATTATCCGTGCCTAGTGCCTTGATTGAGCTGTAAAATATGCTTACTATCGGTATAAAAATTAACCAGTTAAACTCGGCAAATACCCTTTGTAAATATGATAAACCGAATATATATAATAGGATTTTGTAAATACAAAACAATCCGGTTTTAACCACTATTACGGCATGCAGTAAACTACTAACTGGGTAATGTGCAACCATAGCGGCAGGAAGCCATGAATGTACCGGAAAAATTGCAGTTTTGGCAATTCCAAAAATAAACATTAATAATAAAATAATTGATTGGTTTTTAGAAAAATAATTTTCTACTAGACTACCACTTGCAAAATCTCCATTACCGGTTTTATTATAAATAATTATCACTGCCGGTAAAAATAATATTGTGGCAGAAATCATCAGAATTTTTAGATATTTATATAACCCGCTAAGTACTATATTATTTTTAGTATGTCCTATCAAAAAAGCAGTAGAAATAGTTAAAAGCTCATAGCAAATAAACATAGTGAATAAATTGCTAGATAAAGCAATTAAAACTCCGATTAGAATAGTTAGGTTAAAACAAAATAAGAATCTAGAAGAGTATTCTACATTATTAATAGCAAGATATTTTTGAGTGTACAGTAAAGCACAAATCCATAAAAAACCTATTAAGCTCAAGAATATAAGTCCTAAAGGTTCAAGATGAAAACCTATGGAATAATTAGCAAATATATTAAATTCAAATCCTGCTCTGATACCTTTTAAAAATAACCAGTCAATAATTAAAATATTACCGAAGAAAAAAATAGTGGTAATAATAAGTAAGAAATTACGTATAAAACTATCTTTTCTAGTAGCATACGGACTTATTAAATTTAATGCACCAACTAGCAAAGTTGATAAGATTAAGAAACTCGGAATAGTAAATTGTGTAATCATGATAAGCTAAACAGGTGTTTAAATCGTGATAATTCCTGCAATCTTGCTCGCTCGCTTTAAAGCTTTATCAAGCGTTGCTATAGGTATGCCATAACGTAACGCTAATTCCAAATAGCTAGCGTCATAAAGAGTTAATCCATATTGTGTTCCTATGTCCATTGTTTCAAGCCAAGTACGCTCTAAAGTTGTTTGATCAATTTTGATATATATATCTTTTAGAGTATAAATTGCTTGATTACGTTGTTTTGTTGTAAGATATCCTGCATGTTCAGCACATAATAAAACATTTCCTATCTCAAGCCCCCAAATAGCAGGGACAATTGCTTTTCCTGCTATAGTTTTATCTAATATTTCTAAATTTGCTGTTTCATCAGGCATAAACCATGAAAGAGTTACTGAGGAATCTAAAACAAAAGATGACATTTTTGCGTTTTACCTTTATTTCTATAATTTAACCACTCTTCAAAACCAGAAGGTTGTAAATTAATTTCTTTAGCAAGTTTCCGGAGTCTGAGTGCTGCTATTCTTGAAGTTTCAATATCATATTCTGTATTGATTGGAACAATTTTTGCTGCTACTTTACCTCTTTTGGTAATTAGAATTTCTTCGCCTTTACTAGCACGATCTAATAATTTAGAAAAATGAGTTTTGGCATCGAATGCTGTAATAGAATTATGCATATAATTAACCTGGTCTGTTATCTAGTTAATTATAATATATTGTACCAGAATGTCAAAGGTTAATTAATTCTTCCAAAGAATAACTTTCACCATTTTATAATGGTAAAATAATGATTCTACGGAGCTGAGTAAAATTATAACAAAATCTAATAGTAGATTTTGTGTTAATAATAATTCAAGAATATTTACTTTGATAAAGAATAATGGGCTTATAGGTAGGCCACAGCTGCAAATAATAACAATTAGTATTAAAACTTTGTTAGGATTTCTTTTATAGCTTTCATTATAAGCATCTATTAAGAAAAGAGCTATTTTATTTATACTATCTGCAAGTAATAAGCTTGGTAAAAGTATTATACCACCCCTGGTAACATATAATAGGAATACATAACCTATTTGAGTAACACATGAATAAACTATAATATTTTTGAAGTTTTTGGCCTGGTAAGCAAAATATGGGGCTATAATAAGAGTAGCGAGAGCAATAGGTCTGATAAAACTTGTAATAGCTGTTTTAATTGTCTCATAGCCTATAATAGTATAAGTAAATTTATATATAATATATATTCCTATTATAGTAGAAGTCACTGCTAAATATACTAAAATAACTGAAGCCGTGTTATTATAAGCTCTCATCATCCAAAAATGCATCGGGAATAAAGTTGCTTTTAAAGTAGCACCTATTAAGAAAAAACCTATAGCTATAGTAGTTATACGCGAATTAGGATACTCTTGTAAATAAGCTGCAACATAGTACATATTTAAGCTGCCCGTAATGCTGAGTAAAAATCCTATAGATATAAGAATAAGAGTTGCGCCGATACTACCCATGATTAAATAATCAAGAGCTCCAATTAAGGATTTTGGATTAGCTCCTTGTGCTATTAAGACATAGCTACTCAGTGCTGAAATCTCTATGAATACATATAGGTTAAAGAAATCGTGAGTAGCAATTATTCCTAAATAGCCAGTGTGAGCAAATAATAATATACCGTAAAATAAAGATTTTCTATTGTTGTTAATGTGTTTTAAGATTGTTTGATTAGTTATTTTATGACAGAAAAATAAAAAGAATAATAAGACAAGATTAAGATAAATAATAATAGTTTGGTTTAACGAATTTAGTCGATATTCTATTCCTATTTTTGAACTCCATTCTCCCATTGTGTAAGATAGTTCCGTATTTTGTATAATGCTATATCCATAAATACTGACCAACAGATTAGATAAAATGCAAACTGTAGTAATTACTCGTGCAAAGTTAGTAAAGTGAAAAGATATTATTGAGAGTAAAGCTCCAAATAAAGGAAGTAATATTTGTATGATAGGGAAATGGTTAGCTAGGATCATGAAATTTTATTCAAAACTTATATTACACTTTTATGTCATTCCCGCTTTTGCGGGAATGACATAGTTGAAAATCATTTATCAAAATTAATTTCACTTTCTGATATTGTACCAAAATGTTTATAAATTTGATATATTAAACTTAAAGCTACGCTAAGAGTAGCAAATCCAACTACTATAGCAGTTAACATTAATACATGAGGTAAAGGGCTAGTGTAAATAATGATACCCTCTTGTAAAATAGGCGCAACACCTGTTTTAACTTTTCCAAGACTTAAATAAAATATTAATACCGAACTTTGAAAGATCCCAAGCCCAATAATTTTATGAATATAATTATGGCTTGTAAGCATTATAAATAAGCCGTTAGTTAGTAAAATCAAGGCAAAGAAATATATTGAATGCGACATTACTAGTACGCTTTGAAAGAATGATTAAATACGCATGTGACTTTTTTACCCTTACGTATAGCGAGCTTAGGAAAAACCTGCTCAAGAATTATCATATTAGGATTATCTTGAGCAAGGCGATAATTTACTAAAGATTCTCGAAGTGAATCATCTACGGCAAAAATACCGGGAATTTCAGCGTTTTTATCCCTAAATTGAAGATAGGTAAACTCGCCGTCATCAAAAATTTTAATAGGCGCTATTTCTTCGCTGCCACTAATATAGTAATTGAAGTTGTATTTTTCAGGATGAGTAAGATCAGGACTTGCCACGGAAGCAGAAAAAGTTTGCATATGACCGCTCATATTGTCATTTTCGTCATCCGGATAAAGAAATTTTACATTAAAGACCATTTCAGGGTCACGCATATCGAGTGTTTCTGCAGCGTATAGTTCAAAGAAGTAGGTCCGTTTATTAGTAATTAAAGTCATATTAGTAGTAGCATCTGGTTCCATTGGTTTGATGAAAATCCTATGACCAGCAGGCACTATTTGCCATGAAGTAGTATCTCCCATAGAAATACTTACTATTTCCTCATCTCTTGCGAGTTCTATACTTGCTTGATAGCCATAATATCCTGTAAATTTAAAAACATCGTCAGGGTTATAAGTCATAACTCTTAAACGTGGGTCTCGACCTAAAGGTCGTGATATAGTAAGAGCAAACACATCTAATGTAAGTAGTATAAAAGTACAAAATATTATTAGTTGCTTCATATTATTTCTTATTTGTATTCTTTAATAATTTTAGCTTGTAATTAGTAACGGTAAAATTAAATGCTGTATTCGGTGATATATTTATACCGATAGAATCCATTATAAACCCTATCCTTGATTCCCATATCATCTTTTCTAAGATTTCACCTGTACTGTTCTTTGCCAATGATTCAAACATAACGACTGCCTCATTATCATTTATATTGTTAATTGATAATATATTAATTGAGCGTTTATATAATTTTTGATATCTTATGACTGGTGATAATGGGTTATCAATATTCATAAAATTAGCAAATTGCATATAAACAATACTTGTAGAAGTATTTTTGATAAAGATAAATTGTTCTTTTAATAAATCATAATTATATTCTTCTCGTTGTTTTACATAATTTTGAAGCAGAATATTTGCAATAGAAATATAAGGATTTGCTAATGACGAATGTTGAGTATTAGTAATGATAGCTTGTTGTTCAGCATCATTTTTTATTAAATAACTTACTTTTTTGTTTATTGGTAGCAATATATTGATATTTATACAAATTAATGTGAGTAGTAAAGTAAAAGTTGTGCATGTTAAAAGTAGAAGGCTTCTATGACTTAACGGTAAGATATACTTAAAATTATACCATTGTCTTGCATCAATAAAATATTTGCCGGATTTGATATATTCTTGTATTGCGTTGGTTAATGGGTCCATAATTACTATCATCAATAACACATTACTTTTTGTAATGTTGTTATTCGCATTTATTAGCTTGCTAATTTATTTAATATTATTTAAGCTATAATATAAGTTTAATATTGTTGCTACAATAGCAAATATTATTTAACTTTAAAACTACAATAAATAAATTATAAATTAAAATTATACAAATAATTATTGATGATATTTGTTAGTTGTATACTCGTACTGATTTGAAGAAGTGATTCTGCAACACTTATTTGGAACTCACATGCTCACCTAAGTATATGCTGTGCGTGTTTGTTCCTAATTTTTCATTCCCATTCTAATCATTTGAGTATACTAATTCGCTATTCGTATTAGTTTACAATCTTTTTAATATTTTTTTATATTTATAAATAAATTTTTTCAAAAAATGCTTGTGAACTGTTTTATAGTAAGGTAATAAAACAGTAACAAGATAATTTAAATAATGTATAATTAGAATGTTAAAATCATTAAAGTTTTTATTAGTATTAATTATGTTTTCTCAATTGTTGTCATGTACCACTTCAGCTCCTTATGAAATTAAAAGCCCATGTGTTTCTGCTGATATAGGTGCTGGATCGAGTTTAAGCGTAAGTCCTTGTATAAGAAGACCAGTTAATTCAGTAAATATAGCATAACAGCAGTAGTTTTACACAATAATAATTTATACAATACCTTTGATATGAATAATATATTTGGCTTCTTTAAATCAAGTAATAAATCGCAACGCGGTTCAGGAGACACACAAAATCCAGAAAGTATTACATCAGCTAATCCTTTAAAAATTACTCAGAATTGGTATGAAGAGCGATCTGATAAGTTAATTGTGCAACGTAACTTACTTATCATATTAATAATAATACTAACCATTTTTATGGTTATATCAACTTTAGTAATAGCATTTGTAGTAAAATCTAAACAGTTTGATCCTTTTGTTATTCAGCTGAATAATAATACCGGGCGTGCCTCGGTGGTAGAACCTATTTCATCATCGGTATTGACTGCGGATGAGTCGCTTACAAGGTATTTTATAAGGAAATATATAACGGCACGGGAAACATATAATCCGGTTGATTTTACTACCTTAGCTCGTACGACAATAAGATTATTTTCCACAAGCAGTGTTTATTATAATTATCTTGGCTATATAAGAAATAAAGATTTTGATCCTACTTTAAAATATAAGGAAGATAATACTACATTTTTAGTAATAAAATCATGGTCAAAAATTGCAGCAGATAAATATATAGTTAGATTTTCTGTAAATGAAACATCAGGAAACCAATTAGTTTATAATAAAATAGCGGTAGTAAGTTATGCTTATGTGCCTATGCAATTAACAGATTCAGAACTTGCTATAAATCCGGTAGGATTTCAAGTTAACGGATATAGGGTAGACAATGATAATAGTTAGATTTTGTTTTTTAGTTTTTGTATTATTTAGTAGCTTTATATCTCAAGCTAAATGTCCTCTTATAGAAGATGCTCCATGTAGTAATAATTATTATGTAGATGATTTATCTATAACTAAAGATAATAGGATAAAAACTTATATATATAATCCAAATGAAGTTTATTTGTTAGTGTTGCATTTTGGTTTTCAATCTCATATAGAATTTGCTAAAAATGAAGAAATTCAAAATATAATTCTTGGGGATGCTTATGCGTGGAAAATAACTCCACTGGCAAATAGATTATTTATAAAACCCCTTGAAAAAGATATTCGTACAAATATGACTATTATAACTAATAAAAGAACATATGAATTTGATATCGCTTCTACAGAACTTATGATGGGTAACGAAAGGGATTTAGTATATGTAATTAAATTTTACTATCCTAAGAAAAATAGTAATTACATGGCAAGGTTTTAGTAGTATCACTGTTATCCTCATGAAAGCTTATTTGTGTGGAATGTGACATCCTAACTGTTCATACTCTATATAGAGATAAACCATGGTATGACAACTTTTTTAATAATAATGAAAACATTTTAACTAATATAAATTTAGATATGGCTAAAGAGCAAAAAAAAAATAATAATACCGGTTCTTTATCAGGAGTAGATGCGTCTGAAATACAAAGAGAATTATCAAAAGTTGCAGTTAGCTTTAAGAAGAGTATTGCAATAGTAGTTGTAATTTGTTGTATTTTTATATATATTTTTTATACTATTTTTTTCGATACTAAAACACCAGAGATACCGGAGACTCAGGTGTCGATTCAGTTGCCGAGTAATATTGTAAAACCTGTTACGGATGTTGAGGATAATATTCCGGAGATTCCAAAGCTACCTGATCCGCCTAAGCTTGAGATACCCCCCGCTCCACCACCAATGCCTCCGGTAGTAGAAGTTCCACCGCTTTTACCTCCTACTACTCCTGTAGAAGAGAAGAAAGAAAAAACGCTTCCATTGCCGCCGGCTTCATTGCCTTCAACCCCAGGGAAGCTAGTTGAGAGTGATGAAGCGAAGAAACGTCGTGAAGCAAAAAGAAAATCATCTATAGTGTTGGTTAGTGGTGTAGAGTCTAAAAAAACACCAGAACAGATTAAGGCAGAAGCAACATTTAAAGATCGTGGTGATATGTCTTTGGTTCTTGGACGCGGTAAATTAATTGATGCAGTGCTTGAGACGGCAATAAATAGTGATCTTGGCGGTGAAATAAGAGCCATTATTAGTAGAGACGTGTTTTCTGAGAAAGATAAAGTTATCTTGATACAGAAAGGATCAAAAATATTTGGTAAATATGCAACCTCAACTTCATCAGATAGTTATGGTAGAGTTTCTATAATATGGGATAGAATAGATTTAACTAACGGTTATACTATAGAATTTGATTCACCTGCGGTCGATAATTTAGGTAGACCGGGGATACACGGAAGAGTTGATTATAAATATAAAGAACAATTTGCAAATGCGGTTTTACAATCTGGTTTTAATATAGGTCTTGCTAAAGTTCTTGATAAGTTGGTGCCGCCTCCTATAAACTCGCAAGCTGCAGCAACTAATAGTGCTATAGCGACGCAATTATTAAATACTGCTCAAACTATTTCATCTAATACCTCAATGGATCCAAATACTAGGATAGTTACAATTTGTACTAACATACTTGCTGCTATTACTGATAAAACTTCAACAGCTTATACTACTATGACTCAAGCATGTACAATAGCACAAGATCCTTCGTCAGCAAATACTGCCGATCAGAGATTATCTACGTTAGTACAGGCAGTTAATAAGGCAGCTTCAAGTTTGCTTACTACTACGTCTAGAGCATTAACTCCGACGCAAGCACAGCAAGCTTCTACTCAAGCTTTTAAAGGTGTTACAAATATTGTACAAAATATGATAACTCATCAGCAGTTTAAGCCGACAACGACAGTTAATCAAGGTACACCGGTTAGAATATACGTTAATAAGGATTATAAATTCCCAAAAGCCGTTTTATTGAAATCGAAGGTAATGAAATGAATGAAGAATTTGCAGCCTTAGAGACATTTTTACTGCCTTTTAAAAATTTATTTGCTGAAGATGGTATTAATGAAATTATGGTTAATAAGCCTGAAGAAGTATGGGTTGAAAAGAAAGGTGATATATATTCTAAGTCAATACCGGAACTGGATAGTGAACATCTACTTTCATTAGGGCGTTTAGTTGCTCAATCTACTGAACAGATGATTTCAGAAGAAAAACCTTTGCTTTCTGCAACTTTACCAAATGGTTACCGTATTCAAATAGTATTTCCTCCTGCTTGTGAAATAGGACAAATCATTTATTCTATCAGAAAGCCTAGCAGTATGAATTTAACTTTAGACGAGTACGCTAAAATGGGGGCATTTGATAAAACTGCAACAGAGAGTTTAGTAGATGAAGATGAAGTAATTTTAAATAATTTCTTAGCTGAAAAAAAGATTAAAGAATTTATTAGATATGCAGTTGTTTCAAAGAAAAATATCATAATTAGCGGCGGTACTTCAACCGGTAAAACTACTTTTACAAATGCGGCACTGACTGAAATACCTGCAATAGAAAGGTTAATTACTGTAGAAGATGCTCGTGAGGTTGTACTATCAAGTCATCCTAACAGAGTGCATTTACTTGCTTCCAAAGGAGGACAAGGGCGTGCAAATGTTACTACTCAAGATTTAATAGAAGCCTGTTTGCGTTTAAGACCGGATAGAATTATAGTTGGGGAGCTCCGAGGTAAAGAAGCTTTTAGTTTTTTGCGTGCTATTAATACTGGTCATCCAGGCTCAATATCGACACTGCATGCTGATAGCCCTGCTATGGCAATTGAACAGTTAAAGCTTATGGTTATGCAAGCTGATCTCGGTATGCCACCTGAAGAAGTAAAGAAGTATATTTTAACCGTTGTAGATATTATTGTACAGCTAAAACGTGGTAGTGGTGGGAAAAGATATGTTTCGGAAGTATATTATAAGAAGAACAAAAATGCTGAAGGAATGGTATAGACTCGTTTAATTTGAAAAATTGGCTACATTACTTATTTACTTATAATCCTTACGTAGTAATCCTACGCTGCGTTTATAAGCTTCAAATTATCTTGCTCTTTTCCAAGTTAAACTTGTATATCGCCTCATAATAACGTTAACAATATTAAGTAATAAGTAAACACTAGGAATATTAATTCATGGAATGGCATAAGATACTTAAAGTTACTAGGAATATATTTAGTCATGCTACAATTTATCCGGTTGTTATTTTTTGTACCATGTGGATAAGCGGTGCATTTGTTGCAATTTTTACTAATGAGGTGAGCGCTTTAGGCATAGATATAAATGCTATAAATATTGCTTATAAGTGGGCTTATTGGCTTCTTAATGTTTGGGGGCAGTTAAAAATTTCTGATTATAATTATTTAAAATTGAAACTAATTGCATCTCTTCTTGGGCCTACTATTGTTATTATAATATTTTATATTAAAAATTTTGAAAGAATAAAATCATTACAGTTTTTTAAGCAACCAGA
The DNA here is from genome assembly GCF_039954865.1 of Rickettsia sp. Oklahoma-10. NCBI lineage: Bacteria > Pseudomonadati > Pseudomonadota > Alphaproteobacteria > Rickettsiales > Rickettsiaceae > Rickettsia > Rickettsia oklahomensis. Next base: position 707,177 of record NZ_CP157197.1, read on the forward strand.
AAAAGTATATGGAGATGCTAGCTGGGCTAATCCATCAGATATAGAGGCTGCAGGTCTTAGATCTAAAAAAGGTATGTTAATAGGTGTTGATGCCGGTGGATATTTTGTTGCCGATGGTTTCCAGCATGCTTTATTATTTGCTCCTACCGGTTCAGGTAAAGGTGTAGGCTTTGTGATACCTAACTTGTTATTTTGGAGTGATTCGGTAGTAGTACATGACATAAAGCTTGAAAATCACTGTTTGACGAGCGGTTGGCGTGAGAAACAAGGTCAGAAAGTGTTTGTATGGGAGCCTTCTAATCCCGATGGTATCACTCATTGTTACAATCCGATTGATTGGGTTAGTACTAAGCCTGGTCAAATGGTTGATGACGTTCAAAAAATTTCAAACCTTATAATGCCTGAAAAGGATTTTTGGAATAATGAAGCACGAAGTTTATTTTTAGGTGTAACTTTATATTTAATAGCTGATCCTACTAAAACTAAATCTTTTGGTGAAGTAGTACGTACTATGAGAAGTGACGATGTAGTTTATAATCTAGCAGTTGTACTTGATACTTTAGGCAGTGTAATACATCCTGTTGCGTATATGAATATTGCTGCGTTTTTGCAAAAAGCTGATAAAGAGCGTTCAGGTGTAATATCGACAATGAACTCATCTCTTGAATTATGGGCAAATCCATTAATAGACTCTGCTACCGCTACCTCTGATTTTAATATACAAGAATTTAAAAAAGTAAAAACCACCGTATATGTAGGACTTACTCCCGATAATATACAACGCTTGCAAAAATTAATGCAGGTATTTTATCAGCAAGCGACAGAATTTTTAAGCCGGAAAATGCCGGATATAAAAGAAGAACCTTACGGTGTGATGTTCTTACTTGATGAGTTCCCAACTCTTGGGAAGATGGATACTTTTAAAGCTGGTATAGCATATTTTAGAGGTTATAGAGTACGTTTATTTTTAATTATTCAAGATACGCAACAATTGAAAGGAACATATGAGGATGCCGGTATGAATTCATTCTTATCTAATTCAACATACCGTATTACTTTTGCTGCTAATAACTATGAAACAGCAAATTTAATATCGCAGCTTGTCGGTAATAAAACAGTAGAACAAAGATCATTTAGTAAACCTTTATTTTTTGATCTTAATATTTCTACTAGAACACAAAATGTTTCTCAAGTTCAAAGAGCTTTACTTTTACCTCAAGAAGTAATACAGTTACCTAGAGATGAGCAAATTGTTTTAATAGAATCCTTTCCACCTATAAAATCTCGTAAAATTAAGTATTACGAAGATAAGTTTTTTACTAGTAGATTATTACCGCCTACTTTTATACCTATTCAAGTACCTTTTGATCCTAGGGCAAATAATCATGAGGATTCTGAAGAGACCGAAACAACAACTGCTCTAGAAAATAATGAGTAAGATCCAAAGATGCGTTCAGCTATTATTGATATCGGTTCAAATGCTTTAAGAGCTGTAGTTTATGAAAGTGATGAGCTTGGAGCTCCAGAAATTTTTAATTATAAATTTAGAAATTATCTTACAAATTTACTTAATTTAGATAGTTTAGACGTAAAACATCAAACATATTTGTCTCTCCAATATCTTATTCATATTTTTACCAAACTGTCTGTTACTAATATTAGATGTGTTGCAACAGCTATACTTAGAGGGCATCCTAAAGCAGATGAATTCAAAACTGTAATTAAAAAGAGATTCAATATTGATATTGAAATTATTTCCGGTGAACGTGAAGCGTATTTAACTGCTGCTGGATTAATTTCCGGTATTAGTGATGCTTTCGGTATTGTAGCAGATCTTGGTGGTGGAAGTCTTGAGCTTGCACAGATTGGAAATAAGAAGGTCGGTAAATTAAAATCATTGCCACTTGGTACTAAAATTATTGCTAGTAGCAAATTTAGTGATGTCGGGCTAATTACTCAAATGCTAGAGGAGGAATTTGGAACTGCACATTATCCTAATTTATATTTAATCGGCGGTGCATTACGTCTAATGAGCCGTATATATATGAAGTCTATAAATTATCCTCTTAAAAATTTACATAATTTTGAAATAAATCGTGTAGAGTTTGAGTTATATTTAGAGAAATTGTCGCAAATCGATAAATTAAAGCTGAATTATTATGAGCAGAAAGCCATAAATTATAATGCTGTTTTAGTAATAAAAGCAATGATTAAGGTATTTTCGCCGGAAAAAATTATTATCTCAAATTATGGTTTAAAAGAAGGAGTAAGATTTGACTCGTTACCACCGCATGAAACAGAAAAAGATATTATTTATGAGAGGGTAAAGAGATTAGTAAAATTTGATAAAAATGTGTGTAAGATTGAAAAATATATAGAAGCAGTACAATATCTTTTGATTAATTCTGATGCAACAACTCTTATTATTATTGAACTTGCTATAATGTTAGCACAATATAATAAAAATATTGATAAAACGCTCAGAGCAAATTTTGTTTCAGAATTTATATTATCCTCAGATATTCCTTTTAGTCATAGACAGCGTCTTATGTTAGGGATTGCCCTTACAGTTACTTATACTACTAAAACTGACATGCAGATTAATAAAATAGCTAAGAAAATGATTAGTAAAAGTGATTATTACAACAGTCATATAATCGGATATTATATAAAAATTGCTAGAGAAATTGATGGACCGGAATTCCAAGAACCTTCTTTTTCAATTAAATTAAAAGACAATAAATTTTTACAAATTAATGCTTTAAATATCTTGCCTAAGCAAGTTTTTGAAAAGGTTTGTGAGCGTTTAAAAGATATAAGTACTGCTAGAAAAAATATTAGTCATAATTTTAGTGGTTAGGTGTGTATATAAATGCACTTGGTGTCAACCTTAGTTTGACCAAAAAAACAACTTTTAGTGCACTTTTGACCTTTTTATTATGGATCATACAATCAAGTTGTGGGATGATAGGAGTAAAATCGATTGATCCATGTAAGCAAGCCTTAAGTGGGGCGCTGACATTGGAGAGTTTAAAATAAATATAATAATTTACACTCCATCAAATGCGTCACAATTATATTCGTTACCTAGATATTTGTACTTCTTGATCTTGAAAAACCATAGAAATTTCATGACGCTTTTTATAATTATTTAATAATTTAAGTATTTCCAGTTTATTATTATTGGCTGAGTCTAAAGTGTTACTATTATGTAAATTTTTTAAATGTTGATATGATTATGGGAGTTACGAGCCTTATTTATGGCTTATTACACGCTGCTGTAAGAACTTGCTTGTGTTTTATTATATTGACTCCATATATCGAAGTAAAACAATTTCACCTGATCCTGGGATCATATTAATGCTACTAATTAAATTTTCAACCTTTGCATAATTAGTTGGTAAATAAATATAGGATTTTCTTGTTATCTCAAATGAGAAACTTGGCATAATATTGCCGCAATCTTCTAAAGGCAATTCTTCAAATACTATACAACTAAGCGATCTAAAAGTCGGGGTTTTACACATACTTAAGTTGTTTTCAATGCACGGATCAGGTAATTGTGTGTCTGATCTTTTATATAATCTAAAAATTATACTTGCCTAAATTTATTACCTTATCACATGCCCATACTCTAATTTCTCCCTAAAAAATACGGACAGCAAATGAAAAGAAATAGCTATATTCAGTAAAAATTAGTAACGGATTTTAAATTGTGGAAATATGGGAAATATTCTTTATGACGGGTAACTATTTGCTATCTCTTTAATTTGATCTGCTCAAATTCTTTTGCCATTAACTCTTGCAGCACCGAAAATTAGTGGTATAGGTTTGCGGTAACTTCCTTTAGTATATTTAAAGTTTTATAATATTTTGTTAGTTCATGATTTAGTTAATCTAAATACTCACCACGCATTTTGTCAGGAAATGCACTTGAATATGTGCCCCCAAAATGTATTTACGACAGTACCGCATGCCTAGTGTACTAAAAAACTTTCAAATATATTTACTATATTATAATTTAATATGGATTGATATTATCATTATGATGTGGTAACACTAAATATATTAAAATATTAAATTTCGTCATTGCGAGTGGTGCGGATCTATGTTGTTCCCGCGTAAGCATTGTTATGTGGGTGGAAAATATGTTCGATGTTATACTGTAACTTGACCACGATATCTAGAAATACAAAAAATACTCATGATTTTAGTATTTTTACTGGATGCTGCGATCAAGTCACGGGATGATAGGGCGGAAACCAGTCCACATAACAATACTTTTCCACCTACGTGTGGGTGACATACTACGTCTCTTACTCTTAGGCATAAAAATAGAAACTATTAATGTTTAAAAAATATATATTTATTTTGATATTATTTATTACATCCATAACACGTGCAGAGATTATAGAAGTAGATAGCTTGAATAAAATAAAACAAGATTTTAATGAAAATTATAATCAAAATTATTTACCACATGATTTGTTAGTAGTAACAGTTTTAGATGTATTCCTGTTTAAGCCTTTAGTTCCTATCGGTAAACACATTGATAAGGATACTTATTTAAAAATAACTCCTATTTTGCGTAATATTAATACAAATCCAAAAGCTATTTATATAGATCAATTGATTTTAACTAATAATAAATATAATAAAGAGTTACAAGAATCAGATTTTCCAACTTTTGTCAGTGAAATTAGTGATAGTAAAATCCCTATAATAGCTGTAAATAAAGGATTTACCGGTAATTTTAATAATATTCCTAAATTTGAAATATGGTTTGCAGATTACTTAAAGAAAAATTTCGATATTGATTTTTCAAATAGTTTTCCAAATAATAATTATATTATTTTTAATAATTTAGACAGTTTTGCTAATACTTATCCGGTATTTTATAAAGGTATATTGACCAGTAATAATATACCAGAAGCAGAGATGATTTTTAAATTCCTTATTCAAATAAGATTTATGCCTAAAGCTTTTATAATGATTAGCAGTAACATAGAATTGTTAAAATCAATGGAATTTCAGCTTAGTAGTTATAGTTCTAATATATTATTTATCGGTTATCATTATAATAATAAAAATACCCAAGAAGATCAAGATGTGACAAATTATACTAAACTAATTAATGATTTAATACCTCAAATCAATAAAGTAAAAAGAAATAATCCACCTTTAAAGAATAATAATACAAAAGGTAAAAATCCTTATGACAAAAGTAGACCTCTTAAATAACCTACCTTATAAAGAGGAATTTGAAGGAAACACGGAAGGCAGCACTGTAGTGTACAAAAAAATACTTGAGGATGCAGGTACTGGATTGATGTACAAACTACCTTTAGAGGTAGGTTATTTAAGAGGTCTAATCAATAAAGTTTTATTGAGTTTACTTTGCTTAGTTATTTCGTATGTCGGTTACGGTCAAATTATTCCTACTTACTCTGTAGATTCGGTAACAATGAAAAATTTATTGCCGAAGATAGATGCAAATACGCTGGTACTTGTAAATATAGATAATACTATTATAACACCACAATCAAAATTATTTCGATACCAAGATAATTCTTATATAAATTTTACTAAATATTTATATAGTCTTGCAGTGCATAACTCATCAGTTAATAAAACTATTGCACAATTGATAGAGCATCGTCAAATGATGCTTGTTGAATCTAAATGGATAGATTTAATTAATAAGATGAAACAGCAAGGTGCAATGGTTTTAGGTCTTCAGGAAATAACACCCCCGTGTAATTTAATTGAAAATTATGAAGGATGGCTATATACCTTACTTTACAAACTTAATATTCATTTTACTAATAAAGTTAATGATAAAGATGTATTTAGATTTAATCCGAGTGATGCCGGGGGCCCTATTTTTTATTTAGGTATAATATTTACTGGTAATATAAATAAAGTAAAAACTCTTATAGAGTTCTTGAAAATTATACCAAAACAACCTACAAAAATAGTAATTTTTGCAAATAATAAAAAAGATTTAGAAAATATGGACTCTTATTTAAGAATGGTTGATATAGAATATTACGGAATTGAGTATTTAGGGTGGACTCGATTACCTGGGTCACCTGATCATCAAATCGCTGAGTTGCAGCAGGATGTGCTTCTAAATACCGGTCAGTGGTTAGAGGATGATATTGCTGCAAAAATGTTAAATAAATAATATGGATGATAATTTAATAGCTGCTTTAAAAGATTTAATTATTAATACTGGTAAAATTGCACTGGATATAAAAAAGGCAGGAGTATTGACTGATATTAAATCAGACGGTTCTTTTGTCACTAATGCCGATAAGGAAATTAGTAAAATAATTTATCAAACTCTACAAACCTTAACCCCACAAATAGCTATAGTATGTGAAGAGCAGCCGCTACCTATATTAAGTAGTGATACTTTTTGGTTAATAGATCCTATTGACGGGACACAAAGCTATGTAAATGGTAAAAGTACCTATACAGTAAATATAGGGCTTATTAAAAATAATATTCCAACTATTGGTTTGGTATACCAACCTGAATCAGATAAATTATATTATACAAATGCGAAACAACAATTAAAAATTGAACAAAATTCTTTAGAAATGACTATTAACTATGAATCTAAAAGAGAGGAATTTAATGCGGTAATAGGTTTTTATAATTTAAATAAAGCTACTAAAAATTTTTTAAGCAAATATTCATTCGGTAAAATAAATGCCATAGGTAGTTCAATCAAATTATGCTTAATTGCTGAAGGAACAGCTGATGTATATCCAAAATTTGGTCAAACTATGGAGTGGGATATAGCGGCAGGTCATGCTTTGATTAGAGCTGGTGGCGGTAATATTTTAGATTGCGACGGAAAAGAAATTACTTACGGTAAAGAAAATTTTGCTAATCCTAATTTTTTCGCCTGTAGTAAATATTGGTTGGAAAAATAGTAACAGTTGTCATGCTATACGACTTTACCCGTGTTATCCAAAAGCAATATTTTTAACTGGATATTGCTATTAAATTGTGGGATGACAATCCATTTTGGATTCCCGTTTTTACAGAAATGAAATCCTAAACGTTCAGATAGTTCAAGCCACGGTGGGTGTATTGACATTTGGTTAATTAAATATTAATTGATCAATCTCTTCTTGGCTTCAATATTAGAATCCTATATAAGCACTACTAATAAGTTAATAGAGTAATTAATTTATTAAAAATTAAACAGGGATTTTTTATGTGTGAAATTTTAATCGATAGTGAAGAAGCAGTATTATAGTTCTTCACAGCTGAAACATATTCAAGTGGTGAATATAATCTAACTCCTAAAATATTTGATCTAGTAAATTCAGGAGATATTTTTACTTCTGCAGAATTAGAAACTCCAATAACTAGACCTTCGGATGATAATTTTACTGTGATGTATAGGCACAACAGTAAAATTAGTAAACTCATTAGTAGGATATGTGTATGGTTTCTTTTGGGATAGTAAATGATTTGTAGATTCTTGCTTTTAGCTGCATTGTTTAAATCCATGCAACACTGCCAACTTACATTAAACCATTTTCTTTAACTCATAAATTAGCTCAAGTGCTTCTTTAGGTGATAGTTTATCAGGATCAATAGTGCTAAATTTTTCGTCTAATTTGCTGCTTATAGTAGTTTTATTAGCTTCGAGGTTAAACAAACTTAAATTATTTGATTCCATCGATAAGATATTTTTTCTTTTATTGGTAGAAGTTTTTTCAAATTTAAGTAGAATTTGCTCTGCTCTATTTATAACGCTTGCAGGAAGACCAGCTAAGGCTGCAACATGGATACCATATGACCTATCGGCGGCACCTGAGATAATATTATGTAAAAATAGAATATCTTTATCTGACTCCTCAATCGCGACAGTATAATTTTGTAAAGCTGGTAGAAAATTACTCATAAAGGTTAGCTCATGATAATGTGTAGCAAAAAGACAGCGGCATTTCAGTTTATCATGGATATATTCAAGTACCGACCATGCTATAGATACACCGTCGTAAGTGGAAGTGCCTCTACCTACCTCATCAAGTATGATTAGTGAGTTTTTTGTAGATTGGGCAAGAATTGCCGAAGTTTCAAGCATCTCTGCCATAAATGTTGATTGTCCCTTAATTAAGTCATCGGCAGCACCTATTCGGCTAAATATTTTATCAACTACTCCTATTGTGGCACTTTTTGCTGGTACAAATGAACCTATTTGTGCAATGATTGCAATAATAGCATTTTGTCGTAAGAAAGTACTTTTTCCTGCCATATTAGGACCGGTAATTAACCAAATACGCTCAAACTCTGATAATCGGCAGTCATTATATACAAAGCTTTTGCTTTCGTGCTGTAGTGCTTTCTCTACTACAGGATGTCGTCCTTTAACGATATCAAAACTTAGGTCATCGGTAAATTTAGGCTTAACATAATCATATTCATCAGCAATATAAGCAAAATTACAAAATACGTCAAGCCCACTTAAAGAGCTTGCAAGCATTCGTAAATAAGGAGCTTTTACAATTACTTGCCTACAAATATCCGCATATAATTCTTTTTCTAAGCTTATTACTAAAGTCTTAGCATTGACTAGGTCACTTTCAAGCTTTTGTAATTCAGTAGTAGTATAACGTACACTATTAACTGTTGTTTGACGGTGAATAAATTTAGGATCAGTAATTTTTTTAGCATTTTTAGCAGTTATATCGATAAAAAGACCTATAACATTATTATGGCATATTTTTAAGCTATCTATACCCGTTTCTTTACGATATTGATCTTTTAGCTTTTCAATGTATAATTTTCCATTATTAATTAAATCATGTAATTGTGCTACTTTCGGATGATATTTATGTTTTATTATACCGCCTTCATTTATGTTGTTTGGAGCATCTTCCCTTATTGTTTCCTCTATTAAATTATATAATTCTTCGTTGCCTGCGAGAGGTTTGATAATTTTTTCAATAAAATCAGGTAAATTAAAACCATAAACATCGACAAATACTCCTTTAATAATCATCGCCGTTTCTAAAGTATATTTAATACTAAGTAAATCACGACCTGAGCTTCTATTCATTGTAATACGAGTTAAGCAGCGTTCTATATCGCTAATTTTTTTTAAGTATTCACGGATTTTTGACACTATTTCCAGATTGGAATAAAAGAAATCGGTAATATTTAAACGGTGGTTTAGTTTTGCAATGTCAGTTAAAGGACTAGAAAGAAAATTATATAATAAACGTCCTCCTTGTTTAGTAACCGTATGATTAATGGTGCTTAGTAAACTTCCTTTCACGCCACCTTGTGAGTTTGTTACAATTTCAAGGTTGCGTCTAGTTGCAAAATCAATAGTCATATAGTTATGAAAATTGAGAATCTTAGGGATCGGCAAATGAGGGATATTTTGTTTTTGCGTTAACGATAAATATTCTAAAATGCTACCTATAGTACAAATTTGACTGCTAGATATCTCGCCAATTCCTTTAATATCTTTCATTTTATAAAAATCTAAAATAATTTTTTCACATTTATTAATATCAAAAAAGTTATCTACTTGGTAGGTAATACGAAAATTTAATAGTTTAAAGATATTATCTGCAATATTAGAAGATCTTAGATTCTCGCTCAGTAAAATTTCACGAGGTTTTAGACGAGCGAGTTCATTAAGAATTTCAGCTTCCGGTACATTAACTACAAAAATTTCAGAAGTAGAAAGATCAACATAACAAAGGCTAGCTGTTTCTTTATTTTTTAGTATTACAAGACTTACTAAATAATTAGGTTCGGCTGGAGCAATTAAATTTTCTTCAATTATAGTACCTGGTGTTATAATCCTTGTAACGTTTCTACTAACTACCGCTTTATAACCACCTCTATTTTTTGCTTCTTCAGGTGTTTCGAGTTGATCACAAATAGCAACTTTATAATTTTCTTCAATTAACTTAGTTAAATAGTTCTCAAGAGCATGATAAGGTACGCCACACATTGGGACTACTTCTTCACCATTTTTGCCTCTTTTTGTTAGAGCTATACCGAGTACGTTACTTGCAAGAATTGCATCCTCATAGAACATCTCATAAAAATCACCCATTCTAAATAATAGTAAACAATCTAAATGAGCAAATTTAATGTCTAGATATTGCTGCATCATTTTCGTTGCAACATCATAATTATATTTTTGTTTAAACTCTTGTAGATCCATATTAAGCAGTATCATATACTTCTTTTCTTTGAAGAATCAGTATACAAATGCTTCTTCAAAGAAGCATTAAAATAATGAGTAATAAAGGTGAGAAACAATTTCTACCTTTACAAAATTTATTTTTTATCTTTCATATTCTTCATTTATCCGGAGTATATATTGATTTTATCAAAATATATAGGAATGTCTCATTAAGTTAAATATATATTTTAGAGAAAAATTAAAACACTTAAATTTAATTATAATGTTGCATTTCCTGCTATTGTGTATTTATACTAAAAATACTTAAATTAGATCATTATGTAAATACAGCTTGTAGTTCTCACTGATATATGGCGCATTATAACTCCAAGTTATTTTAGAGAAAATCAAATGTATCTATAGGTAGCAACAAGCTAGAGCTAATAGTACAAGATAATTATTTTATAGTAATACCTATAAAATAAATCAGTTAAAAACTTGAAACATACTTTACCAAAATCTAAAAATATTCTTGCTTATAGATGCAATGAGTGAAATTATTAAAGGTTCATATGATAGGCATTGATACACATATTCTAATTCATTACTTAACCGAAGACGATAAAGTACAAAGTATTAAAGCTATAGAATAAAAATATTCTGGTAAAGAAAATTCAATATTTGTAAAAGTTATATGTGAATTAGTTTAGGTATGACCATAAATATTCAAAAGAGTAAACAATTTTAGTACTAGAAATTTTTATTGCAATTGCTTTTAGTTTTGAAAATTAACAAGTTTTATAATTATTTGTGTTAGAATATAAAAATTATAAAATAGCTTTTTCCGATATATTAATAGATAAGCTAAATATATTTAATGGTTGTAATTATATTTTACTTTTGATAAAGCTGCAAGCGAACTAACAATGTTTAATAATTTATAAAATTACTTTATCTTTAATAAGCGGGTGTTATGTCTACCGCCTTCAAATTTAGTGGTTAAAAACCTATCTATAATATCAAATACTATTTCAGGATCTATGGTTTTTGCACCGAGTATTAGTATATTAGCATCATTATGAGCTTTAGCATTTTCGGCAGTTAATATATCATTGCATAAAGCAGCTCTTATGTCCGAGCTGCGATTGGCAGCTATCGACATCCCTATCCCTGTATCATTAATTAAAATACCGATAGGTGCTAATTTTGCAATAATAATATCTACCACTTTCTTAGCATAATCAGGATAATCAACGATTTGTGTATTATTTGTTCCACAATCATAAACCTTTAAAGATTTATGTTCTAAATAATTAATAATTTTAGACTTAAGCTTGTAACCTGAATGATCACTAGCTATAACAATATTATAAGTTTTCATATTTAATTTTTTGATGGAAAATAATGATAAAATTATTATACTATGTAAGATTTACTTACTAATGTAAATAATAGTTTTGTTAAATATATGAAATATCCTGTTGCACTTAGTACTATTATATATTTTTGTTTAATTGCTTGCGTTGATCAGTCACCTGCTCCAATTGAGTATAAAGTGGGAGCTATTAATGCAAATAATAATCTTATTGAACTAGATCATGATGAGGGATTAATAGTGCAAAGAACTATGGAGGATACTACTACATCAGAAAAAGTTAGTGGTATACTTGAAGAACCAAAGGCAAAAATTATAGAAGAGGATAATGATAATATTGAGATCCCTATATTTCAGCATGAAGATGAAGAAGTGATAGAACAATTAAACTTTGCAAAACCGTTAAATGGGGTAATTATTACCAATTTTAAAGCCGGTAAAAGTAAAGGGATAGATATTGCAGCTAAAGAACATAGCGAAGTTAAATCTATAGCTGCAGGCACGGTAATATATTCAGGTTTTAATAAACAATTCGGTAATTTAGTAATAGTGAAATTAGATAAAGACGATCTAGAAGTAGCATATGCTAATTTGGACGATTTATTACTTAAAAAAGGTGATAAGGTTGCTAAAAATAGTGTTATCGGGCATGTAGAACATAAGTTATATTTTGCTATGCGTAAACACAAAGTAGTAGTTGATCCAAGCAAATATATACCTAGCCTAAATGAATAATAATAGTATTTGTAAATGTAAGATTTTGTTACTCTAACCAAATATGGTTGAATCTTAAAATATTATTAGTAATGAGAAGAAAAATATAGCTATTTGAATTACAGATAAAGGGGCATAGCTTTTATTATCTCTTAAGGTAAAAGCTGATAAAGGTCATAATTTTCTGTTAGTTAAAGAATATTGGGTTAAGTAAAAATTACTTCGTGTCGTAATATAACTGAGATACCAAGGATAAAGATAAGATTTTTATTTAGGTAAATCTTATAAAATAATACATATTGATTCGTCTAAAAATCAGATAAAACTAAATAATGCTATATTATCAGTGTATTGCAAAGTAGGAGAAGTATTCATTCCTTAAAGAGAAATTATTATATTAGTAGAGATAAAAATAATAGTATAGAGGATATATCCAAAAAACATAATTTGACTGATTCCAATATTAGAATAATAGAAAAGGTTACTCGTTGGGGAAGTTGTTGTAGTAGAGGGAACCTTGTGTTTAATTGGTGAGTAGTTTTTACTCCCTTTTGAAGAAATCTTTGAAGTACTGAAATATTTAGTCGTTCATGAAATGACACGTTTTTAAAAGAAATGAACCATAGAGAAAATTTTTTGCAACTATTTAGATTATATATCCTGAATACCAACCAGTAAAATCTTGCTGAAAAGAAACGGTAAGAATGTATAGTTATTTGTTATGAGGTGTAAGGTTTGTGTGGATCAAGAAAAGTACTGTATGTCATACTGTGGCTTGGACCACGGTATCCAAAAAATAATGTAAAAAGACTGAATCCCGTTATCAAGTTGTGGGATGAAATTAGAGTTTACTGGATTTCTGCTTTTGAAGACATAACTAACAACGTAATATTTGCAATAAAAAATACAGAGAATATAGAATGCACAACACCACAAAAAGATTAGTAGTGCCAGCACTTGAAGAAATCTTATACGAGCCTATAAAAGTGTTAGATCACGGTTTTATTAGAGTTATTGACTATATGGGAGATGATAGTGCTATAGTACAAGCAGCACGTGTTTCTTATGGTAAAGGGACGAAGCAGTTAAACCAAGATAAAGGGTTAATAAATTACTTACTGCGGCATTATCATACTACCCCTTTTGAGATGTGTGACATTAAATTTCATATTAAACTACCGATATTTATTGCAAGGCAATGGATTAGGCACAGAACAGCTAGTGTTAACGAATATTCAGCAAGATACTCTATTTTAGGCAATGAATTTTATCTACCTGAACCGGCAAATATTGCTTCGCAATCTGTCGTCAATAAACAATGTAGAGAAGGCGATAGTTTACCACAGGAAGTAGCAGAAAAAGTATTAATGATTCTTGAAAAAGATGCTAGGCAGTGCTACAGACATTATAAGGAGTTAATGAATGCCGATGAAGAGGGTAATATTATAGATGAGAATGCTATAGGGATAGCAAGAGAACTTGCCCGTATGAATTTAACTTTAAATTATTATACTGAATGGTATTGGAAGATTAATTTACATAATTTACTTCATTTTTTAAGGTTGCGTGCTGATCCTCACGCTCAATATGAAATTAGGGTTTATGCAGAAAAAATGCTTGAGATAGTCAAAGCTTGGGTACCTTTTACTTATGAAGCTTTTGAGGAATATCGCTTGCATGGAGCAAATATTTCACGTAAAGGTTTGGACTTAATTAAAAGAATGATCAAAGGTGAAAAAGTTACTCATGAAACTAGCGGTATGACTAAAAGAGAATGGGCGGAGCTGATAAAGATTTTTGGGTAGTTGATTTTTGATATTAAATAGTGGTTTGACCACGATATCAAGGAAAAAATTAGAAAGGACTCGATACCGTGATTAAGTTGCGGGATGACAACTGATTTACTATTCCAAGTAAAAAATTTTTTGATGGAATGACATAAGCTTATTTAACAACCGTAGCGGAATTTGATAAAAAGGAGTAATTTGGAGTGAGAAATATTATATATTGTATACTATTGTGCTTTAGTTTTACAGCTTATGCACTTGAAAAAATAAACATTGAGTATGGGAGAGCTGATCCTACACCTATAGCAATAAATAAATTTGATGCTGATACTTCTACTGATGATATAGTAGGTCATGATATGGTTAAAGTTATTGCTAATGATTTAAAGCTTTCTGGATTATTTCGTCCTATTTCCTCTGCATCTTTTATAGAAGAAAAGACAGGAATAGAATATAAACCGCTTTTTTCTGCGTGGCGTCAGATTAATGCTAGTCTTTTAGTAAACGGTGAAGTGAAAAAACTAGAAAGCGGTAAGCTTAAAATTAGTTTTATATTATGGGATACATTACTTGAAAAACAGCTCACCGGTGAAATCCTTGAGGTACCGAAAAATTTATGGCGAAGAGCTGCTCATAAAATTGCTGATAAAATTTATGAAAAAATTACCGGTGATTCTGGCTATTTTGATACTAAAATAGCATATGTATCAGAAAGCAGGTCTTTACCAAAAATAAAAAGAATTGCTTTGATGGATTATGATGGGGCTAATAATAAATATCTTACCAATGGAACATCACTAGTACTAACACCAAGGTTTGCCCGTTCAGCAGATAAGATTTTTTATGTTTCATACGCAACTAAAAGAAGAGCACTCATTTATGAAAAAGATTTAAAAACAGGCAAAGAAAGTATAGTTAGTGATTGTCCCGGTATATCTTTTGCTCCTAGATTCTCACCAGATGGTAGAAAAGCTGTAATGTCGATAGCTAAAAACGGCTCAACCCATATTTATGAAATCGACCTTGCTACTAAACGGCTTCATAAATTAACTGATGGTTTCGGTATTAATACTTCTCCTAGTTATTCGCCAGATGGTAAAAAAATTGTGTATAATTCTGATAGAAACGGTGTTCCTCAATTATATATTATGAATTCAGACGGTAGTGGTGTTCAGCGTATTAGTTTTGGCGGAGGTTCTTATGCTGCGCCTAGCTGGTCACCTAAAGGAGATTATATAGCATTTACTAAGATTGCTAGAGGAGATGGAGGAAAAACTTTTAATATTGGAATTATGAAAGCATGCCCACAAGATGATGAAAATAGTGAAAGGATAATAACAAGCGGATATTTAGTTGAAAGCCCTTGTTGGTCACCTAACGGACGAGTTATTATGTTTTCTAAAGGCTGGCCGTCAAGATTTAAAACTCCAGGAAAAAACAAAATTTTTGCAATTGATCTAACAGGTCATAATGAAAGAGAAATTATAACTCCTGAGGATGCTTCCGATCCGGAATGGTCTATGGTACTGAATTGACTAATAAGTATTATTATATAGGTAAGGCATTGGCTAGACATCATCCCATGACTTGATATTGTGGGATCCAGTTAAAATACTAACATTGTTAGTATTTTAGGTTGTTTTCTTTGGATGCTGTGATCAAGTTATGGTATTCACTGCTCTACCATGTTTTAAAATAAACTTTTTTATTTTTTCAAATGCCGTATTCTCTATTTGTCTAATACGTTCCTTAGAAATATTATACTCATTGCTTAGAATATCTAAAGTTTTAGGGGTATCTTTTAATTTACGCTCTGTTAAAATATGAAGCTCCCTATCGTTTAAAATCTTCATAGCACTTGCTAGTAAGTGCTTTTGAGCAGTATAATTTTGCTTATTAATAGCCATAGCCTCGGGAGTAGGGCGTGTTTCCGGTAATAATTCTATTAGCTCTCCTGATTCCGCATCGTCACTATTTATGGAGTTATTTAATGATAAATCAGGACCTGAAATTCTAGTATTCATTTCGGAGACTTCATTAACTGAAACGCCTAGCTCATCTGCTATTTGTACAAAATCATCGGTCGTAATAGCCCTTGAATATAAATTAGTAATTTTATGCTTAATTTTGTTAAGGCTAAAAAATAACTTTTTTTGTGCGGCCGTTGTTCCCATCTTTACTAATGACCAAGATTTTAATATATATTCTTGTATGGCAGCTTTAATCCACCACATAGCATATGTTGATAGACGAAAACCAAGTTCAGGGTTGAATTTTTTTACTGCCTGCATTAAACCTATATTACCTTCTGAAACCAATTCGGTAATAGGAAGACCATACGTCCTATAGCCACTTGCAATTTTTGCAACAAGCTTAAGATGGCTAGTTACTAATTTATGTGCAGCTTGTAAATCATTTTCCTCTAAATAGGATTTCGCTAATAAAAATTCTTCTTCTTGCGTAAGTGAAGGGATTTTATTGATTTTCTGTAAATAGCTATAAAATCCTGATTCGCTAGAGATTGCTAATGCATTAATATTATTAGTCATACTAACCTTAAAAAACTATTTTCTTTATACTAACATATATATGATCTAAAATAAACTTTTTCTAGAGTATTTTTAAATAAAATCCAATAATGTCTAAAAAATCTAATAGAAATTTTGCTTTTTCCTTACTAGGCTTAGTAATTAGTATGGTGTTACTAAGTTTTGCTTCCGTGCCTATTTATAATTTATTTTGTAAAGTTACAGGATATGGTGGTACTACTGTAAAAGAAACGGTGAGTGTATATTCTAAGACTAAAGGCACTAAACCTATAATTATCGAGTTTGATTCTAATGTCGATAAGAACTTGCCATGGCGTTTTATCCCAAGGCAACAAAGAGTACAAATTGTTCCAGGGCAGAATACTCTAGTGTTCTATGAAACAGAAAATTTAAGTAATAACGATATAATAGGGACATCCGTATATAATATTACTCCTAATAAAGCAGGAAAATATTTTGTAAAAATTCATTGTTTTTGTTTTGAAGAACAATTATTAAAAGCTGGTGAAAAAGTCTTAATGCCGGTTACGTTTTATATAGATAAAGATTTTGAGCTTGATCCTGAAATGCAAGATATTAAAGTACTCACCTTATCTTATAGTTTTTTTAAAGTTCGAGATGTTAACTTTAATAAATAATAGTTAACCCTAAAAGAAATTTTTACACTCAATTTACCTCTTATCTATATTAGATTTTGCAAAATTAAGAATTAGTTTTGTACATAGAATTTAATAATATAAGGAGTTTCATACGAATATTAAGTTTTTTTTATCGATTTAGAATGTGCTCATTAACAGATCTTTCTTTAACTATAATAATAACGTAACTAAGAAAATTTATGTAAAAAATAATATTAAATCACTAAATTATGATGTTTCAACTATTTCTAATATGCATAAATTATAATAATTCATGTTGAAATCTTAGGATAAATCTTGGACTATGGATGGTTCTCTGTCCATAGTCTTTATAGTTTAAAATTCTCGATAATCCATTTACGAAGTCTAACAATCGGTGGAGTATTTATCAGAGTGGTAGAAGGTAAAACTTTGCCGTTAGTATTAAAATTAATTATAGGTTCAATACCATATATGCTATACCAAGGCTTTAACGGTGAGCTATTTGAATATTTACGGTGAAACCAAGATAAAAAAGGTGTTGTTTCCTCATATTCTAGTACTTTAACCGATTGTGGATTTTTGTGATATATAAGACTCAGTACTGATTGATCGGAATGATGCCATTTATATTCATCGTAATTAGGGTAAATATTATAATTTTTACCTGAAAGAATTCTAATATCTTCACAACTTTTTAGCCATTTTTCAATAAAAGAACGAGACAACTCGGTATTACGCACAACAATAACAGCGCTCCAAATGTGATCGGCATTTCTACATTCGTCATTAAGACAATCCATTAAAGCAAAAGTTTCTCCTTTAACAAAACTACCGTTTTTACGATTGCGATCATGTACCAGTAATATATCATTATTGCCTAAAAGATTTGTTAAATTGCTGATATGCTTTTTAATAACAAATGCTGAATCTAAATATACTATAATAGCGCCTTCCGGTGCATTTTTCATTGTTTCAAGTATAATATAAGGCTTCCATAGCCATAAGCCTGCTCCTGCAGGTTCATTAAAAATTTCTTGGTTTTTTTCTATAAATATCTTGTTAAGGTGTTTTTTCTTATAGTTAAATATGAAATCTATGCCTTTATTAATTGCATAATGATTTGTTGCATTCTGGTTACGATAAACATATTCAGGGCCATCGGTATAAGAAACTAAATAAATAGGTTCTTTTATAGAATTCTGAATAGATAAATCTATTTTTTGTAGTGATAAGTCATTAATAAAACCTTGCCGTGCATATTCTAGAATAATCAGTATAAAATAAATTAGTATTAATGTAATAACTATTTTGTATAATACTTTACATAACATATAATTTTTTAATTCTTTAGACTACGTCAGTTACAAATGCTATAAATTAGCATTTTTTATTTTTTTGCTGGATTGCCACGCTTCGTCGTGTACAGTACCTGTAATGATGTAATTATTAAACAATAGCTAATAATTATAGCATTTTAATATAAAAAAGATAGTGTTGTAATTTAATTATAAATCTAGTATAATTTGCTGTTTAAGGTCCTTATGATTAATTTAGGTGATAAGCAGTCTACCATAGTTGTTGCAATGTCCGGCGGTGTTGATAGTTCAGCAGTTGCGGCAATGCTGCATGAACAAGGATATAATGTAATAGGTATTACCTTACAGCTATATGATCACGGTATAGCAGTAGGCAAAAAAAATGCCTGTTGTGCTGGTCAGGATATTTATGATGCTAAAATGGTCGCAAATAAGCTAGGTATTCCTCATTATGTACTTGATTATGAGAGTAAATTTAAAGAGTCGGTAATAGATAATTTTGTCGATAGCTATTTACAAGGTGAAACACCGCTTCCATGTGTGCAATGTAATAAATTGGTAAAATTTAGGGATCTAATTAAAACGGCTAAAGAGCTTGGAGCAGTGCAGCTTGCTACCGGTCATTACGTACGAAAAATAAATGTTGATAACAGAGCGGAATTATATACAGGGCTTGATCCGGTAAAAGATCAGAGTTATTTTTTGTTTACAACAACTAAAGAACAATTGGAATATTTAACTTTCCCTCTAGGTGGGCTTACTAAGGATGAAACACGTAAGCTTGCTAGTAAATTCGGGCTTGATGTAGCATATAAGCCTGACAGCCAAGATATTTGTTTTGTACCTGACAGAAATTATAAGAGTGTAATAACTAAAATACGTCCAGGTAGTAGCGAACGCGGTAAGATTATTCATATAAATGGGTTTGAGCTAGGAGAGCATAGTGGTATAATTAATTATACTATAGGGCAACGTCGTGGGCTTGGTGTAGCTTATAATGAGCCTTTATACGTGATAAAGATCGATCCTAATAATAATATAGTGTATGTGGGACCGGAATCCGCATTAAATGTACAGGAATTTATAATTAAAGATGTGAATTGGCTTGCAGATGAGATTCAAGATAATGAGAAGCTAGAAGTAGCCGTTAAAATTCGCTCAACAAGACCACCTCGTTTAGCTGAAATAAGTAAATTTGGTGATGATAAAATGAAAGTAAAATTTTTATCTGAAGAAAAAGCTGTTGCCCCTGGCCAAGCATGTGTTATTTATGCTGGTGAGAGGGTACTTGGCGGCGGCTGGATTACTAGGGATATCATTATCACTCCGTGACTTGATTACAGAGTCCAAAAAAATAAAAAAGACTAGATCTCTTGCAGTCAAGTTGCGGGGGTTACACTGAAAAGAATTGGATTCCCGCCTCCGCGGAGTGGCATCAAACTAATAATTATTAATAAAACAATACGGAGAACTGATGAGTTTTTTAAAGAAGAAAAGTTTTGAATCTGTAAAGGAGATAGGTAGTTCAAGCGGTCTTAGCAAGACACTTAGAGCGTTCGATTTAATATTACTGGGTCTTGGTTCAATGATCGGTACCGGTGTATTTGTCGTTACCGGTATAATTGCTGCTAAATACTCAGGACCTGCAGTCATGCTATCTTATGCTATTGCAGGTATTACCTGTATTTTCGTAGCACTTGTTTATACCGAACTTGCCGCAATGCTTCCGACTTCCGGAAGTATTTATACTTATTCCTATGTTGCATTTGGTGAAGTATTCGCCTGGATGATTGGTAGTGTTATAATATTAGAGCTTGGTGTTGCTGCGGGAATAGTAGCTGCTGGTTGGTCTGGTTACGTACAGGGAATACTTGCCGCTGGTGGCATTAACTTACCGACAGAACTAACTACGGTACCAACAAACGGAGGGATATTAAATCTACCGGCATTTTTAATTTCAGTATTTATTGGATTTATTTTATATTTAGGTACTAAAGACAGTACGCGACTAAATGCAATTTTAGTTTTTATAAAAATGGCTGCAATATTTGTATTTATACTTGCTGCTGCTCCGCATTTTGACTCTACTAACTGGAGCAATTTTATGCCATTCGGTTTTAGTAATGTTTTAGTAGGTGCATCTATTTTGTTCTTAGCTTTCACAGGCTTTGGAACGATTGCAACCGCAGCTGAGGAATGTAAAAATCCAAAACGTGATATAATGATTGGTATTATAGGTTCGCTTGTTTTAACAACTATATTCTATGTAACGATGGCAGGACTTGTTACTGGTATTGCGCCTTTTGATCAGTTAAATAACGATCAACCGCTTGCTTATGCTTTAACTATTAATAATAGCAAGATTGGTTCTGCTATAGTTGCAACTGGTGCTGTTTGCGGGATGATGACGGTGTTAATGATGAATATATATGGAACGTCACGTATTTTCTATGCAATTGCACGTGACGGTTTACTACCGAAAAGTTTTGCAAAACTACACCCAAAATATGATAGCCCATATATTACAATTATAATATTTGCATCTCTTGCAGCTATTCTTGGAGGATTTTGTTCTACAGAATTATTAACACAATTAACTTCAATGGGAGCGCTTATTGATTATATAACCGTCACAGTAATAGTGGTATTATTTAGGATAAAGTTACCTGATGTACAAAGGCCTTTTAAATGTCCTTTAGTATTTATTATTGTACCGTTTATTTTTATTACTTGTGTATATTTACTATTTATTCAAATATATGACAGTGAATTTAATTTATTAACAGCAGGTCGTGTATTAATATATTGGTTTATTATAATATTTGTTGTATATATTGTAAGATCATTTTTTATGATAAAAGAACAAAATTAGATGCTACATATCTTGACTACAGTATCCAGTTAAAAATTAAACAAGACTGGATTCTATGATCAAATTGTGGGATGACAATAATAAGTTATTAGATTACCGCTTTCGTGGTAGAAAGCTAATAATAAAAAACACAATTAAACAAATGTTAGACAAATTCCAGTCACTTCGTGGAATGAAAGATCTTTTGCCAGATGATTATAAAGTTCATGACTATATAATTAATAAAGCAAGAGATGTTGGAGTATTATACGGCTATAGACAAATGAGTATTCCTATCCTGGAGTATACTAAAGTCTTCAATCGTTCAATGGGCGAAAGCTCTGACGTAATTAGTAAAGAAATCTACAGTTTTGTAGATAAAAGCAATGAATCTGTAGCACTTAGACCTGAGTTCACAGCTGGTATTATAAGAAGTTGTATCTCAAACGGCTTACAACATAAATTACCCTTAAAGTTATTCTCGACTGGTCCTATTTTCCGCTATGATAGACCGCAAGCAGGGCGTCAAAGACAATTCCACCAAATAAATTACGAATATATTGGAGCTAAAGGAGCAATTACCGATGCCGAGACTTTAAAGTTAGCGGTAGACATACTTAAAGTACTAGAAATAGATCAAGATACTACCTTAGAGCTTAACTCTCTTGGATGTAGTGAATCAAGAAGCGTTTATCAAAAAAAATTGTTGGAATATCTCAATGATTTTAAAAATCAGTTGTCAGAAGAAAGTAGAGTAAGGCTGATCAAAAATCCAATGCGGATTCTTGATTCTAAAAGTGAAATTGATCAAAAAATAATAGCTGTTGCTCCAATCTTATCTGAATATTATACCGATGAATCCAAAGAATATTTTGAGGAGTTAATAAAGTATCTTGATATTTTAGGTGTGAAATATAGAATAAATCCACATTTAGTTAGAGGGCTTGATTATTACTGTCATACTGTGTTTGAATTTACGACTTCAAAACTTGGAACGCAATCTACTATTCTGGCTGGTGGACGTTATGACGGGCTTGCTAAAATCATGGGTAATAACGATGATATGCCGGCTATCGGTTTTGCTGCCGGTATTGAGCGAATTGCTTTAATGCGAGAATATAATATATCTTCAACAAATTTAGTAGTTGTATTACCTATAGGCAAAAATAATATTTGTTATGCTCTAGCAATTGTCAATAAATTACGAACAAAAAATATTGCGACTATTATAGAACCCACTGGTAAAATAGCTAAAAGAATGCAGCGTGCTTTAGATAAAAATGCTAGGTTTATTATTTTTATAGGTGATGAAGAGCAAGCAAAGAATAATCTCAAACTTAAAGATTTAGAAAAGCAAGAAGAATATATACTTGGTTTTACAAATGTTCTTGAGTTATTGAAGAAGTATTAAATCTTCTCAATCATTTCTGAATTTAACCATATATAATAATATAATTGTTATAAATAATTTAGCCATGAGTTACGGTATATATGGTATAAAGATATCTAGACAACAACCTAATCATACGGCGATTCTAAATTTTGCAATTTTAAAGTATTTTTTTAAGCAATTGGTGGTAATTATTTGATGATTTGTGCTTTAATAAATTGAAATATTTTCTTGTTAAGTAGTTCTTATCTTAGACTTGATTAAAAGCATTTATTTTTGAATATCGATCTTTTTATTCGTCATGTAAAAAGTAATATTCATAATCTTTTGGAAGATTTAATATAAATTGAGAATTTTTTAAACTAAAAGTTAGTTAATCAATTCAATACGAGATATAAGGTTTTTATGGTTCAAAGACAAAATAGTAGTAATTTGTAATTGAACTATACCTAAGTTTTATCCCTTTCTATTTTGATGTTATTAGATTATATCAATAATTCGTCTAAGGTAAATAAATTGTTTGTATTTATTAAGCTATGGGCCAAAAAGCTATAGATTCAAGTTTTTTAAAGTATTGAACTAATCCCATATACAACTATAAGTTAAATTTACAACAAAAGCAACATTCTATGTAAAAATTGAAAAATATCAAGCGTTATTAAATTAATAATCTAAATCAATATATTTACCCAGTGACTTGTACACTAGATATAGTCTTTTTTAAGATCTAAGATCCATGCAACAACATTGAATTGACCACTAAAAATTTTCACATAACCTAATGACAAAAAGAAAATAATACTATATTATTTTAGAATATTATTTACTTCAGGAAGTTATGAGTACGGATATTAATAGTATTAGTGAAAGTTTAGAAATCGTTACGCAAGATCATTTGTCAATTTTTTCTTTAATAAGCTCATCTGACATTATAGGTAAGTCGGTTATGTTGATATTGCTTGTTGTGTCCATTTGGTCATGGGCTATTATTTTAGATAAAATATTTAAGCTAATGCAAGTACAGCAAAGCATGAGGGCATTTGAAAATGTGTTTTGGTCAGGGGGAGTACTAGAACAGTTATATGAAAGTATAAAAAGATCGGTTAATAATCCGCTAGCTTTAATTTTCGTCTCAGCTATGAATGAGTGTAAAAGCTTAAATAGCAAAGGGCTTTCCGATGCACTTAAAAATAATCATAAAGAGCGTATAACTGGTGCAATGTACTTAGCTCAGAATAGAGAAATCGAAAAGCTTGAGAAAAATTTAAGCTTTTTGGCAACTGTTGGATCTAGTAGTCCATTTATAGGTTTGTTCGGTACTGTTTGGGGGATTATGCACGGCTTTCAGTCAATCGCTACTTCAAAAAATACTTCTCTTGCTGTAGTAGCCCCGGGGATTGCCGAGGCATTACTTGCAACGGCTATCGGTTTATTTACAGCTATTCCAGCAGTAATTTTTTACAACTATCTTATTTCCCGTATTACTCTTATCAACAATAAAATTGAAGATTTTATTAGTGAGTTAAATTCTATACTTTCCAAGGCAATTGATCAGGAGAAGATATAATGGCTATAAAGTTTGCCGGAAGTAATAGACAAAGCAAAAGACTGGTAGTTAGCGAAATTAACATCACGCCGCTTGTTGATGTGATGCTTGTACTATTAATTATTTTCATGATCACTTCCCCAATGCTAGTTTCAGGCGTGAACGTGGATTTACCTGATACAAATTCTAGCCCGATTTCAGAGCAGGATGAACCGCTGGTTGTTACTATCAATAGCAAAGGTGAAATTTTCTTGCTTGAAACTCCTATAGAGAGAGCATATTTAACCGACAAGCTTGCAAATATCACCAAAGAAAAAAAGGATACTAGAATTTTTATAAGGGGCGATAGAAATGTCTCTTATGGGCAGGTAGTAGAGATAGTTGCTGAAATTCATGTTGCTGGATTTTCTCGTGTATCTCTCATTTCAAATATTAAAAATAATGAAAAGTAACGATCAAAAAAATAGGGATAATTTTACGATGTTCCTTAGTTGCTCTATTGTTCTGCACTTACTTCTTTTATATTTTTTTTTCTTCAGTATGCCCTCACTTTTTGAAAAATTACCGGAAGAGCAAACTATAACTTTTGAAATATTACCTGTTAGCAATAAATCAAACATTATCACTCAGACAAAACAAAAAGAATCCTATATAGAAAATGAAGATGCAAAAAAGTCTGAGCAGAGTAAGCCTAAAGAAGAAAAAGTAAAAGAAATCGAGACTAAAACAGTAGAAGAAAAGTCAAAAATAGGAGAGACAAAAACTATAGAAGAATCAAAGCCTGAAGAGGTAAAAGAGCTATTGCCTGAGAAAAAAGAAGAGAGGCAAAAACAAGCAGAAGAAAAGAAGAAATTTGAAGAAAAAAAAGATGAAATAACAGCTAAAAACCCTAAAAAAAAGCCAAAAGAGGTAAAGAAAAAAGAACCTAAAACTGATGAACTTGATTCTTTACTTAAGAATTTAGAGCAATCTTCGGAAGGAGATAATGTAAAATCCAATAAGCATAAAAGATCAAAAAAAGTTGATAATGTAAAAGGTGCTAAAGGTGTTTATACTGAAGGTTTTCCTCTTTCCGATAGTGAAAGCTCGCTAATAAAGCAACAGATTGAAAGACATTGGAGTAATATACCGGCAGGGGTTAGAGGTAATAATAAAGTAAAAGTCATTATTAGCATTACGCTAGATAAAGCGGGTAATGTTGAGCAGGCAAAAGTGCGAGAAAAAATATGTCCTAATATTCCAGCTAGCGTTTGTGAAGCTTTAGCGGATAATGCAATTAGAGCGGTATTGCAAGCAAGTCCTATCGAAAATCTTGATCCTGCACGTTTTAACCACTGGAAAGAAATTAATTTTAGTTTTGATCCAAGTAAGTTGTAGGTTGGATACTTCTTGTCTTTCAAAAGTAGTATGTAACACTACTTTTGAAAGAAGTTTAAAATAATAGGTATTTGAGATGGAACGTTGAGCCCATTAAAAATAAAGTTAAAGCAGCATTATTATTATACCTTGATGCAAAGCTGATAAAATCGTCGTGTCTATGCCTAGATATGTGTAGGTCTTTTATCACGACAAAATAAATAGATATTAAGATTATTGTAGTGAGAAAAATATAGGTGATATAGTATATAAACCTTTGTACAAAACTATTTTTAATATATAATCATTTTTTAGTATTTAAAATAGAACAATTATTCAAATATAAAGCTTTTTAATAAAAAGAAAATAAGATGATTATAAGCACAACCGATAAAGTAAAATATATAGAATTGGAATATTTTATGAGAGATATAGAGTATTGGGAAAAAATTTTTGAGAGCTGTAAGTATTCAGATAAATTAATCAAAAGGATTTTATTTTTAAATACCCAAGTAAAACAACCTATTGATATTAGAGAAGTTAAAAAAGGGATTTATTATGCTCGTAAATATCATGGTGCACAAATGCGTCAATCGGGTGACCCTTATTATTCTCATCCAATCGCAGTAACACTTATGGTAGCAGAATTTGTAGCAAAAGAAGTTCCTAAACTCTTTACTTTTAGAATGCTACAAGCTGCATTACTTCATGACACTATTGAAGATACTGCGCTTACTATAGAAATGATTCGCAACATTTTTGATGAAGAAGTAGCAAGACATGTAGAAGGTCTAACTAGAATTAAACCTTGTGGAAAAATTAGTGCAGCAGAAAATCTTAATTTATTAATTAAAAAAAAAAGATATGATACTGCTCTTATAAAACTGTTTGATCGAATACATAATTTGCAAACTTTAGGCGCTCAATCGTCTGAAAAAGCTCAGAAAATAGTTAAAGAGACATTAAAAAGCTTTCTAGTTTTAAGTGAAATGCTTGAAATACCTTTAGTTTCAGAGCTGATATATACTGAATGTTATAAAAATAATTTGAAGTTTAATATAAACGATGCTTTTAATAAAATTATAAACCTCGATTCTTTTCCATTTTCTCAAAATAAGTTACTCCCATGAAGAAAGTGATACCTATCGGAATAAAAATTGAAAATAACCCCCAATACCCTAAATAACTAGTAATATAAACTAAACCAAATGATGTTATAATATAAGTAAATAATTTTGCTATTGCACTTAGCATACTAGTATATGTAAATCTCTTAAAAACTGGAAAATACTTATAAAATATAGGTGCTGCTGGTACGTGATCAAATACGAATAATGCAGCTAAACATTGAAAAATAAAAATATATAAAGGGGTAGGATTATAATTTAACATTATAGGGAAAAAAATGAGAGAGATAAAAAATAGATATAACTTTACTTTTAATATTTTTAAAGGATGGATTTTATAGCTAATAAATGCAAGACTGATAATACCAAGTAAATCTACTATAGATACCCAAAAATTTTGATTTATAATTTGATTCGGAGTAAATCCACATTCTCTTTTTAATATATCGCCACAGTATATATACACAAAATAAAAACACGGCGGTCTAGCACACTGGATAAAGAAATACCAAATAGAAGTCGCGTTCGGAACTTTTTGATCTAGAATATCTTTGTCAATTTCTTCAAGCATAATATTATTGTCTTGAAGTCTTAGTTTTAATTTGTGTTTTTTATTTGAAAATGCATCCGCTTCTTTTAAACTAGTCCTTGCAATAGTACCTACAAAAGCAATAGTTGCACCAACGAAAAAGGCTATACGCCAACTTGATTCATGTTGATAAATATTTTGATTAGTAAAAATTGATGCAATACCTAGTGCTACCGTGGTGCCTACGGCAGAAAATACAGTTATAATTGCCACTAATGGATATTGTATAGGAGGAGCTGAATTTTCAGTTAGATATAACTCTGCGCCTCGCGCTTCTGCAGTTGCCGACATACCTTGAATTATGCGACATATAGTAAGAACCCAAGAGGCTGTTATACCTATCTGTGCATATGTTAGCATGCTACCTATAATCACACAAGTAATAGCCATTAATAAAGTAGTTAAAACAACTACAACCTTACGTCCAAAATGATCGCCTATATACCCAAATATTAATGCTCCTATAGGTCTCAGCAAATAGGTAGAACAGAAAGAAAAGGCAGTAAGCAAGGAAAAAGTGAAAGGATCATATTCTGGAAAAAATAAATTATTTAAAAGTACTGCCATATGCACATAAAGCATAAGATCAAAATACTCTAGAAATGTACCTATAGACAGTAATCCAACAGCTTGTTTTTGTTCTTTACTTAAACTTTTTTGTTCTTGTTCGTAGCCTAACATAACATTTATATAACTAGATTGTATAATAAATAGGTTACACTATTTGGATTAAAAGTCAATATATTATTAAGAAATTTTAATAAACATTACTATAAATTATCTATTTTTCTCTAAAAGCTTTAAATGCAGTATCGGTAACGGGATCAAGTAAATATCTAAGTAGTGTTCTTGTACCTGTTACAATTTGCACTTCAGCTTGCATACCGGGGTGTAGAGTAAGATTTTTAATTTTAGCAACTTTATTAAATTCATCCATATTGATTTCAACTCTTGCAACATAATAATTATCTTGTTGTTGTCCCAGATGCTGTCTTTCATCTTGTACTATATCAGGGGATATACTCACCACTTTACCAGTAAATGTTGGAGTTGTTCTTGATTTAAATGCACTGAAACGTATTTTTGCAACTAACCCCTCATGTACTGCATCAATATTTTTTTGAGATACCTTTGCTTCTATTATTAGTGGATCATTAATTGGCGAAATTTCCATAATAGTTTGTCCAGGACCTATTACACCGCCAATTGTATGATATTTTAAATTATTAACTATACCCTCAACAGGTGATCTGATTATCACACGATTAAGCGAATCCGTTAAGGAATTATATTTTTCTTTCAGGCTTGCAGTTTGTACTTGTGCATCACGCAGCTCTGTTAAAGTTTTTTCAGTATATTTATTTTGTAGGTTTATAATACTAATTTGGCTTTCGGTAATAGTATGATATATTCCAGCTATTTCAGCTTCAATTGTTGCAACGTCGCTTTTTGAAGCAGCAACTTTTGCCTCTTGGTCTAATAAGACTGCTTTTTGTACAAAGCCTTTTTCTTTTAGCGTTCTTAAAGCTTTTAAACGGTCTTGATAAACTTCAGTTGTTTTAATAGCCGCAACTTTTTTTGCTTCTAAACCTTCAATTTTTTTCTCGAGTTGAGCAATACGTTGATATAATGCATCTTTCTCTGAGTTATATACTTCTTTTCTAGATCTAAATAAATTTTCCTGGGTATGAATTATTTTAGCTACTTCCGGCAAGTTTATATCTTGCATTAGAAAATCAGAAAATTCAATTTGTTCTAAATTATCACGTTCGGCAATTAAACGATTTTCAGTTGCTAAAAAATTACGATACTGACCAAGAATATTTTCATGCTCACTTTTTATTCTAGTTTCTTCAAGCTCTATTAACTTATCGCCTTCTTTTACTTTATCACCTTGCTTAACGTAAATAGTATTAATTATTCCGCCTTCATGATGTTGGAGTATTTTTTTATTAGTGCTTGGTATTACTATACCGATAGCTACAGAGCCGCTATCAAGAGGTGCAAGAGCCGACCATAATCCGCCTATCGATACTAAAAAGATAATAACATAAATACCGAAAAGTATAGGTGATCTTGCAGCTTGTGCTACGTTATTACGATCTTTATCCGTTTTCTTGGTAATAAAATTAATAAACCTATCAAGCTTTACTAATAGGAATTCTATAGCATAAGAAGTTTTCTTTAATATAGTATTTATTAAAGTTTTATGTTTAGAGATTTGACCTTTAAGGCTTAATTCATCTGCTCTTAAAGATAATAATTGTTTTAATTGTTCCTGAGTAATTTGAGGTTTATTATGTTTTAAGTCATGCATAAAATTTAATCATTACTATATATTTTAGTCAGTATTTATCTGGGTTGCTTCTGATGTCATTCACACGGAAGCAGGGATGACATCCTGAGCGTTCGTTTGTACAACATATGGTTAAACCATGTGACATTATTGGTCGGCATTAATATGATATTGTATCACTTTTTAAAGTTTTAAAGTGTTTTTGAATCTCTTCTGCAGTTCCGTAAACTGCAACGGTTCCATCCTGTAATACTAGAATTTTATCAACAACGGATAATACGGAAGGTCTATGTGAAATTACAAGAACTGCTATTCCTTTCAGTTTTGCTTGTTTTAAGGCACTTGCAAGAGCAACTTCACCTGTCTCATCTAAATTAGCGTTAGGCTCATCTAAGACGATGAGTTTTGGGTTGCCATAAAAAGCTCTAGCAAGCCCAATACGTTGTCTCTGTCCACCTGATAGATTAGAGCCTGCAGGACCAATATCAGAATCATAACCGTTGGGAAATCTTAATATCATCTCATGAGCGCCGGCTATTTTAGCTGCTTCAATAACTTGTTGTGGATCGGCATTTTCTTCCATTCTAGCTATATTTTGTTTAATACTACCGCTAAAAAGTTCTATTCCTTGAGGAAGATAGCCAACATGTCGACCGAAATCTTCTCTATTCCAACGATAAATTTCAGCACTATCTAAACGTATAGAACCTGATGATTCTTTCCATACCCCGACTATGATTTTAGCTAAAGTTGATTTTCCTGTAGCAGAAGGACCGATTATTGCTAAAACTTCGCCTGGTTGTACTGCAAAACTAACACCTTTTAAGATATATTTCGGTACAACAGGTTGAGGTAAATATTTTGGTATAGGGTGAGCATAATAAACATTTTCAACGGTAAGATGGCCCTCAACGTTCGGAATTGGCATTGCTTCATCTCTAGAAGTATAAGTATTAAATAAATTATTAATATTCTTATATGATTTGATAGCACCACTGATGCTTTTCCATAACTCAATAGCATTATCGAAAGGAGCAAGAGCTCTACCGACTATAATAGAGCTCATAATCATATTACCAGGAGTCATATCTGCACTGTGAGATTTTACAACAATATAAGCACCGACACCAGTAACGGCCATTTGCATTATATTACGGATAAACCTTGAAAAGTTAGAAATAACACCGTTACGATAGCTAGCAACTGATTGCTTATCAAGGGCTGATATATTAAATTTATGCCAATTTTTCGTAACATTCTTCATCATTCCCATTGCTTCAATTGCTTCTGCATTTCTGTTTGCAATATCAGCTTGGGTCATGCCTTTTATAGAAAATTCGGTAGCTTCACCGAGTGTTTTATTAGTAGCTACTGCGTTAAAGAAAGCAGTTGAAACTATGATAATTGTACCAAAAACAGTAATAAGACCGATATATGGATGAATTGAGAAAATAACTGCAATATAGATGATACTCCATGGGGCATCGAACAAAGTATTAATGCCGGTACTTGTTAGAAATGTTTTGACGGATTGAAAATCACGTAATAACTGACTAGACCCCATATTTGTTCGTGTTGCAGCTGCAGAAATTGAAGAAGCAAAAATCACAGGTGCTACTGTTCTATCAAGCCATTCTCCTACCTTTATAAGTGTAAAAGAACGAGCAATTTGTAGTAATCCGTAAACAAAATAAATATATGCGATTATTATCGATAAAAATAATAATGTGTGTAGATTACCGCTCCCAAGAACTCTATCAAGAACTTGTAGCGAGTAAAGAGGAGTAATTAACATTAGTAAGTTAATTACAAAAGCAAACCAAAAGACTATCCAAAAAGCTGTTCTGCATTCGCCTAATGCTATTACTAAAGGGTTTTTTTTATTTAAATTATTATTATTCATATTATTTAGTTATTTTTTATAAATAAGTACTAATTAGTTCTTCAGCAATTTGGACGCTGTTTAAAGCGGCTCCTTTACGTAAGTTATCACATGTGATCCATAAATTTAGCGTATTAGGTCTACTGAAGTCATCTCTAATGCGTGAGACATATACTGCATCTTCACCTACCACTTCAACAGGTGAAATGTAAGCAAGGTCGTTATTATTAGAAATTGTAATGATGCCGTCAGCATCTTCTAGTATTTCTTTAGCGATGTTAGCATCTATTTTGTTACTAAATTCTATATTAACTGATATAGCATGACCTATAAATACTGGTACTCTGACAGAAGTAACACTAGCTTTAAAGTGGTTACCTATAATTTTGTTTAGCTCAAAAGCAATTTTTGCTTCTTCACTTGTATAGCCGTCTTTATTTAAATCACCTATATGAGGAAATAGGTTAAATGCGATCTGTTTTGGAAACTTTTTAGGATCGTTTTCTCTAAACACGTATTGAGATTTTGTTTGGTCGTAGAGTTCATCCATTCCTGTTTTACCTGCTCCTGATACCGATTGATAAGTAGATATTACTACTCTTTTAATTTTTATTTCATTATCTAGTGGTTTTAATGCTACTGCAAGTGGAATTACGATACAGTTAGGGTTAGCAATAATATTTTTAGTATTAAACTCTTTAAGTGTTGATAAATTAACCTCAGGTACAATTAATGGAACTTGATTGTCAACTCTAAACAGTGAGGATTTGTCGATAACTATACAATTATTAGCAGTAGCTTTCGGTATAAATTCTTTTGAGACTTCTGAACTAGCACAAAAAAAAGCAATATCTAACCCTCTAAAATCTAAATTCTTTAAACTATTAATTTGTAGTATTTTTTCTCCGAAGCTTACTTTTCGTCCAAGAGAATTATCTGAAGCTATAGCATGAATCTTATTAATGGGGACATTACGCTCAGCGAGAATATTTAGAGTTTCACGCCCTACGTTTCCTGTAGCTCCGATTACTGCAATATTGTATTTTTTAATCATTTTTATTTATTAGTCCGATGAGTTTTTTGCCACCAATAATATGGAAGTGAAAATGAAAAATAGTTTGTCCTGATTTCTCACCTTTGTTAGTTATTAAACGATAACCGTCTTTATCTAAACCTGCTTCATTTGCAATATCAGAAATTTTAGTAAAAAAATGTTGTATTTCGTCTATGGAAGCGTTAGAGATAAAATCAGCATAATCTATATATTCGTTTTTAGGTATAATGATAATATGTATAGGTGCTACAGGTGCTATATCTTTGAATGCTAAAATGTGTTCGTCTTCGTAAATTATTTCTGCCGGAAGATTTTTATCTATAATTTTAGCAAAAATATTTTCTTTATTGTACATCATTTACTCCTGTTAAAGGCTTTATTGCATCGACCAATTTCATTCCCGTGTAGGTGGGAATCCAAAATAACATTAATACTACCACAGACATTACACACTAATTGACAAAATAAACCTAAAACCCAAGTTTTGTATAGGTTTTTTATTGGATTTCTGCTTTTGCAGGAATGACATTAAGGGCGTGTTCCTATTCATGTAACAACACTCCTATTAAACGATTATATTACGTTTTAGAAATTTTAATTCAGCTTCAATGCTAGAATTTACAACTATAATATCCTCTAGTCAGTAATGATTTCTTTTTTAAGAATTCTTTCTAATATCTGAAGCAAAAAAACCGAACCCTATAAATATAAGCTTTAACTCTTCAATATTAATGCCGTAATAATTTTGCTAATATTAGTAAGCAAATACTAACCACATTTTATGGTATAAAGCCCAAAATGTGCTTATTTAAAGAGCAACTATCCATGAAAAGCTTTCTTCAAAAACTATTTTTTCTGTAGAGTTATATGTATATTACGTATATATTATTATTTAAGTTTAAGTCTTGAAAATTCAAGGGACAATAATTAATTAAATTGGATTAGTCAAGTATACTCGTGTACTTAATAATGCCTTTATCACGGGTATATTATTAACTTTTAATTTATTCTAATACTATGGATATAGTACTTAATTAACAACTTAATATCAAGAAATTTTATATTATGTTAGACAATTTAGCCTTACACGGTACTACAATACTTTGTTTAAAAAAGAACGAAGAAATAATTATAGCAGCAGATGGACAAGTCTCTCATGGCAATACAATATTAAAGTCTAGTGCTAGGAAACTGCGTACTATAGCAAGCAATAAAATTATTGCTGGTTTTGCAGGATCTACGGCTGATGGACTTGCTTTATTTGAAAAACTGGAAGCAAAAATAGAAAAATATTCGTATAATCTAATTAGAAGTGCAGTTGAGCTTGCAAAAGATTGGCGTAGCGATAAATATTTACGACGACTTGAAGCAATGATGATTGTTGCCGATCGTAATCATATATTAATTTTGACTGGGAATGGTGACGTTGTAGAGCCTGAAAATAATGTTGCGGCAATCGGTTCAGGTGGTTTATTTGCACTATCTGCTGCTCGTGCCCTAATGTCTTACAAGAATAATTTAACTGCTGAAGAAATTGCTTTAAAGGCTATGAATATAGCTGCGGATTTGTGTGTATTTTCTAATCATAATATTATAATGGAAAAAGTTGTATGAAAGCTACTAAAACTACTTATAAAAAAGACCCTATGGGACTTACCCCTTCTCAAATAGTTAATGAACTTAATAGATTTATCGTAGGTCAAGAAAAGGCCAAAAAAGCTGTTGCTATTGCACTTAGAAATCGTTGTCGTCGTAAAAGAGTAGAAGGTCATTTACGTAATGAAATAGTACCGAAAAATATTTTAATGATTGGTTCAACTGGAGTCGGTAAAACGGAAATAGCTAGAAGGCTTGCAAAACTCACTAATTCTCCTTTCTATAAGATAGAGGCAACTAAATTTACCGAAGTTGGGTATGTAGGGCGTGATGTAGAATCAATAATTCGTGATTTAGTTGAAATAGCCGTTAATACTAAAAAAACTTTAGCAAAAACAGAAGTAGATATTAGTGCGCGTGAAAAAGCGATAGAGAGAATATTAGATAGTTTAGTAGGTAAAACTTCTAGTAGTGAGACTAGAGAAAAATTCAAAGAAAAAGTCTTAAGTGGCGAACTTAATGATACAGAAATCGAGATTAGTGTAACTGATACTGCACCTGTTGGTGGTGGAAGTTTTGAAATACCAGGGATGCCTGGAGCATCAATGGGTGTGCTTAATCTTGGTGATATGATCGGACGAGCACTTGGCAGCAGTAAGACTAAAACAAAAAAAATGCTAGTTAAAGAGGCTATGGCTATTATTATACCTGAGGAATCAGAAAAATTAATAGACCAAGAAAAAATTATTCAGCAAGCTATAAGTTTAGCGGAAAATGACGGTATAGTTTTTATTGATGAAATTGATAAAATAGCTTCAGCTCCTAGTTCCGGTTCAAACAATGCCGAAATAAGTAGAGAGGGAGTGCAAAGGGATTTATTACCTTTGATAGAAGGGACGACAGTTAATACCAAGTATGGACAGGTTAAAACTGATCATATATTATTTATTGCTTCTGGCGCTTTCCATATTGCCAAACCTTCTGATTTATTACCAGAGTTACAAGGCAGGTTACCGATTAGAGTAGAATTAAATTCGCTAACTAAAGATGATATGATTAAAATATTGCTTGAACCTGAAACTAGTTTAATAAAGCAATATTCGGCGTTAATAGGTACTGAAGATGTGCATCTTGAATTTACTGCTGCTGCTATTGAGAAGATAGCGGATTATGCTATTACAGTTAATTTAGAAGTCGAAGATATAGGGGCTAGAAGGTTGCATACTATACTTGAGAATTTACTTGAGGATATAAGCTTTGAAGCTAGCGAAATGAAAGGCAAAAAAATAACTATAGATGATCAATTCGTAGAAAATCAATTATCAAAAATAATCACTAATCTTGACTTGGCTAAGTTTGTTCTGTGATATACTTTTTTGATTAATAGTTGAGATCAGATTGTTGTATGACTCTTTATTATACTATCTGTGGGTTGACCAGGATTTCCAATTATTAGTATTATAGTTATGCTGCTGGATGCTGTGGTCAGGCTACAGTATACCGAGGATTTTTGAGAGTCATACAAAAATACTTACAAGCTTGTAGTGTAGGATAGCATTTTAAGAAAAATTTTATAATAATTTATGTAACAAGGCTAAAGGGTAATGGAATTGATATTATCGATGTTGACGTACAGGTAGAAATATTATATGGTATTCCTGCTTTTCTATCAGCTTGCTGTTAAAACTATAAGCCGCATTCAAAGAACGAGTTAAGCAGCACTGTCTTCTATAGGGTTTGGACTACCTATAAAAAGATTTGGGTACATTTAGCTCAGGCAGCTTTAGTAAGATAGGGAAGTCATTTAAATCTTGCGGTTGCCTGCTCAAACTACAATAAATACTTTACTAGAGCTTGAAATATCGGAATATTTTATAATATGAGAATTATTAGTTAGACTGTTCGATCTTACCGGTAAGTGGAACTTTGCTGGTAATGATTAGATGTAATTAAAGTACTTATTGGTTTAAGTAAAAACAGCTTGGAAGCTACTTGGTGGAGTTACAATAATATATTTGTTGCAGGTAATTTGATTGAAACTCTTTTAAAGTTCCCAAGTTTTAACTCCTATAGCAACTGAGTTGCAGATTGGCCGATAAATTATCCTGATTTTAAAGGTATAAAATGTCAAAAAATTGTTAAAAGAGCGTTAGAAATTAACAGTATCAGCAATGTATAACCTTTGAAGTTTTAGTTCTCCCGGAACAGGTAAATTAAGGCTTGCTGCCAAGTATTTTACCTAAAATGTCTACAAAAGAAATGTTATGAGTGCAGCATGATTAAAAAAGTATTGCCAGAAATTGTTAGACGGTAAACTTAACAAAGAAAAACCATTTAGAACACCATGTTATTCATGTTCACTTGCTACTATTGTTAGGAAAAAGTAAAGCCTAGTGCAATTACGGTTGTTCATAACGGAGTATTATTTTTTATATGAATTACCTACATTTTCGCACAATAATTATTGATTCATTAAGATAGCCTATTGAAAACGGTGAAATACTAATCTCAAGATCGAACGCACATTAAAATATCCTCCAAGTTTTTAGCTGATAGCAGCTATTAATTCTTGCAAATGCAGTTATTTAGGTGATGCGTTATATAAAAGCTCCAAAATATGCTAGCGATTCTCAAATGAAAGTATCAGGCCTATTATGGATAGATTTCATTTGCATATATAAGTGTCTAGTATTAATATTTATAATTATAATCTCATGGCTTATAATTCTAAAGAAAATTTTAGGAATATAGCTGCAAGAGCTGAGAGAGTATCTTGATTCAAGGCAAGAGATATAAGGGTTATTATATTAAAATAACAGATTTAGACAGTAAGTTATTAATGGATTACGCTATGCCTGCAGATGAAGGAATATCTTTACTGAATGAGGCGGAAATTGCGTTTATCGATGCGTGCTTATAAGTCAAATACTTAGAGATTAGAAATTTTAAAATACATATTGATGCAGCTTGAAGTTACCGTTTAATTGAATTTAATCTATGATTAGATAGAAAAATATGAGTATTATTATAATAAGTTTTGATTACGCTATAGAATATTTGCTTAAGGATAAAGGTTATAGCTCAGTCAAAGTAATAGCATTACTTTGAGAATATGAGATAGTATTTAATATGATTATATAGTGTCTGCTGGAGAAGTAATGTAGAGAACAAAGCATGACAAAAGATATAAAAGAATGTAGGTAAGAATGGGGAGTGATAAAAAGCATAAAAATAGCACAAAAGTTGTTCATTAAAAAAAGATCTATAAAAGAAATAGAGCAATTAAAAGTAGAAATTGAGAACCTTAAAATCAATATCTTCACAATTAGAATTCTTAAACAAAATGGCAAAAATTTACTTTATAGCCGGGGAAATGTCAGGAGACTTTATCGGTGGGTGTATAATTCAGCATTTAAAAAACAATACAGGAGTACAGTTTTTTGGTGTTTGCGGTAAATATATGGAAGAAGCCGGTAGTTTTAAAAGTTTATTCCCTATATCTGAAATAAATTTAATAGGTTTTATAGAAATTTTACCTCATGTGTTTAAGCTTAAAAAATTAATTGATAAAACTGTGGAGGATATAATAAATAGTAAAGCTGATTTATTGATTACCATAGATTCACCCGGTTTTACTTATCGTGTTGCGAAGCAGGTAAGAAAACTTTTACCAAAGCTACAAATGATTCATATCGTTGCTCCATCAGTATGGGCGTATAAAGAGGATAGAGCAATAAAATACGCTAAAATTTATAATTGTTTATTTGCTGTACTACCCTTTGAACCTCCATATTTTACTAAAGTAGGGCTTGATTGTAGATATATAGGTCATCCGATTATAGAGCAAGAGTTTTATAGTGATAAAATAGCTTTACGTAAAGAGTTTAAAATAGATGAGAATGAGAAAATTCTATGTGTTACTCTTGGAAGTAGAAGAGGAGAGATTCTAAGACATTTACCAGTTTTTATTTCCTCAATAGAAAAAATACTCAAGATTTGTAAGAATCTTAAAGTTATATTTACTCTTGCAAATCCTGCTCATAAGATAATAATAAAACCATTTTTAGAAAATGTTAAGTTTCATTATTTATTTTCAAGTGAAAGGCTTAAAACTTATGCCGTCTCTGATTTAGCTCTAGCAAAATCCGGTACTAATACTTTAGAAATAGCTGCTTCTGGTACCCCTATGATTGTAATATATAAGGTTAATATTTTAAGTTTTCTTATCATTAGAGCATTAATAAAAATAAAATATGTTACGTTGATAAATATTATAGCTGGCAGCGAAGTAATTCCAGAATTTATACAATTTAATTGCCGAGCTACTCTTATTAGTAATAAGCTGCAAGAGTTATTATTTAATTCTAAAAAAGCTTATAAACAGGTAATAGAAAGTCAAAAAATCTTACAAAAATTAAGATTTAAATCAAATCAATTACCTTCTTATATAGCTGCAGAAATTATTAGACAGGAGTTCTTAGAGCCTAAAATAAAGTTGTTAAAAGAGAAAAATTAGTACTTAAACCGGTAGGCCATAACATTTTTTGAATTATAATAAATATTAATATTAATATAATAACAAAATATATTTCCATGTTTTTTCTTATAGTATTAATTTGTTTCATTAAAATTTCTAAATCATTGGAAATTTTTTTATATTCCTCATTGTGATCAGAACGCATTGTTATCAAGAAACCGGATAAGTTTCCTAACTTATTTTGTAAAGCTTTTAATCTTTTAGTATGCTCTTCGTGTTTTAGAGCGGTATTGTGATCTTGTATCATAATATATAATGCCCATTATAAGATCAGTATTAATGCCGGTTAAGTAATATGAACTATGAATAAAGTTATATTTTTTGTAAAAATTCCAACTGTTCATTTCACAGGAGTATACTGTTGTTATAGTAAATTAGTTTGCATTACTAATTTTGTTGCTCATTGGTCATCTAGTTTTAATATTTTAATTGCTTAATATTAAAACTATTGAGTTATTTAGCAAAACTATATAACTTATAATTTAGCAAATATTTAACTTCAGGCAAACTTTAAGGTAGCTTTACTATATGTTATTTCAAATGTCAAGAAAGAACCATGTTTCGTGGTAATATTTATCAATATTTCTAAGTTTTATAAAAAATATAGTTGTTATGTTAAAAGATCTATTAAAAACTAAACTGTTTTTAGTTATAGTATCTTTAATTGTATTTATTACTTTACTAAATTTTAGTATATTTTATATTGTTGTGCCGGGTAATCTTACTCAAAATAAAACAATAATTATTGAACCTAAATTATCTGTAAATCAAATAGTTACAAAATTGTATCTTAATGAAGTAATTAAATATCCAAGAATTTTTAAAGTAATTGCTAAAATTTATTCTGTAAAAAGCCCTCTTAAAAGTGGTGAATATGTGTTTACACGTAATATATCGCCTCTGCAGACTTTAAGAATATTAGCAAGTGGTAAATCTATAATACATAAGATAATTGTGCCGGAAGGTGCGGTAGTTAGTGAGGTTATAAAGAAAATTAATGAAGAAAGGCGATTACTTGGTGAAATAAAAGGTATAATACCTGAAGGTTTTTTAATGCCTTCAACGTATTTTTTTTCTTATGGAGATCAAAAAGAGCAAATAATTGATCAAATGAGAAATTTAATGTCTGCTAATTTAGATAAGGTAATGCAAAATCTTCCAATGGATTCTCCATTAAAAACTAGACTTGAAGTATTAACTCTAGCTTCTATAGTGGAAAAAGAAGCTGGCTCAAATGCAGAAAAGCCTATTATAGCAGCAGTATTCATTAATCGTTTAAAGAAAAATATGAAGCTACAAGCTGATCCGACTACTATATATGCTTTGACTGAGGGAAAATTTAAATTAGCAAGAGCTTTAACAAAAAAAGATTTATTACAAGAACTGCCTTATAATACTTACTATATTAAAGGTTTACCGCCGGGTCCGATTGCGTGTCCTTCGTTAAAATCTTTAGAAGCAGTAGTAAAACCTGCTAAAACAGATGCCTTATTTTTTGTAGTTGACGGTAAAGGAAGGCATAATTTTTCCAACAACCTTAATGATCATAATAGATTTGTTGAAAGTTATAAAAAAAGTTTGATTAAGATACCTGAGCCGGAAATTGATCCTGACAAATAGATATATATTGATTATGAATAATGCCGAATTTAGTAAAATAGCTGAAACAACAATTGCATATATAGCAGACAAGATAGAAGAGCAAGATACAGAAACAAGTATATACATAGATTTACAAGGTGATATATTAAATCTTGATACTGATAAAGGTGTATACGTAATAAATAAACAAAGTGCAGTAAAAGAAATTTGGTTGTCGTCGCCGGTTAGTGGTCCTTATCACTTTTTTTATGAACAAGGAAAATGGAGAAATAGAGTAGGGCTTGAATTAATGGTTATTTTGGCTGATGAGCTTGGTATTGATTTTAATAATATAAAGTAAAAACCGTATGAAAAATTTTGAAACTGCTGATAGTGCGTTAAGAATTTATGATTTAATAATGAAAAATACATCTTCTAATACTTTAATATTTCTTGATATAGACGATACTATTATGACCCCTAAATCAAAAACTTTTAGAGCAGCACCTTATAATCAAATGATTGATAGAATTAAAGACAATAAAAGTAATTATGATCATTATGAAGAAATTGTCAGTAATTGGCGACTACAGAGAAAGGTAATATTAATTGATGAAGAGTGGGTAGAAGTTTTAAATAATCTAAAAGAAAATTATCCAGTTTATGGTCTT
This sequence comes from Rickettsia sp. Oklahoma-10, assembly GCF_039954865.1. Taxonomy (NCBI): domain Bacteria; kingdom Pseudomonadati; phylum Pseudomonadota; class Alphaproteobacteria; order Rickettsiales; family Rickettsiaceae; genus Rickettsia; species Rickettsia oklahomensis. The sequence continues at coordinate 748,185 of NZ_CP157197.1, forward strand.
ACACAGATGAATACCGGAGAATTCGGTAATATCCTTTCTATGCAAGATTGGCGATATAAAGAATTAAAAGAATTTGGTATAGAGTTTTGTGATAGTGAAAAATTGGTAGCTTATAATTCAGGACAAAAGGATGAAGCTATGTTTTATAAAGGGATATTTATGACGGGTAATCATTCAAAAAGCGGTACTTTATCAAAATTTTCTGATGAATTAAATGCTCGTTTTATTGTATTTGTTGATAATTGCATGAAGCATATTGAAGATGTAGGAAGTTATTGTAAAAAGCATAATATTAGTTTTTTAGGTATTTTATTTGAAGGGCTTAAAAATTTAAAAGGTACACCTGATCGAACACTTGCAGAATTTCAAGAGACATATTTAATAGAAAATGCCAAATGGCTTGAAGATGAAGAAGCATATAAATTAATGGTAGAAAGTAACATATGAATTTAATAAAAGTTACATTCTTCCTAATTTTAGTCTCAAACTTAGTATTTGCAAATACTTATCGACAATAAAATAACACCTTTTTAATGCTTCCGCTATTAAAGTTAACATGGAAATAATCGGTACTATGGACGGCGAAGTTATTTTAGATTTACCTTATGCATGGGCAAGTGGTTCTATTATGTACAAATAAAGAATGTCAAACTTGCTTTTATGTACAATTGGAGAGTTACAGTTTAGAAATTAAAATGGGAATCAAGCTGTTTAATTATAAGGATTAAATAGAGTTTAATATTGCATGGAATAATATTGTTGATAGCTCGAAACAGTGTCAAATTATGGTCTTAGTAAATCCTTTTACATTTAACCATAAAAAGGAATAGCTACTTAGTGCTTTGTATGTATGCAGCACAGAGGATTTACGTATCTACAAAATTGTTGATCAGAAAAATCTGTCATATCTTTCTTTGCAAGGTCAGTTTGATTTCACGGATAAGGAAATTATATATTCCCTTGATAAAATTATTAAAGGATAGGATAGCCGTGCATTTAGGTTTAGGGGTGATAACCCTCGGCATATGGGTAGAACAAGTGTAGCAAATAGTTTTACTGCCTTTATTCCAAAAGGTTTAGATAAATAATCGTTATATCACTCTGCCCATAAACATTTATATAATTGGATAGGTCAAAAAATAAATATAGGTGAAGATAAGGAATTAAAATATTGGTGGAGTGAAGGATTGACTGACTATTAATTAGTCGAGTTTTGACTTTGTGTTCTACAGTTATAACATTTGAAGACTTTATACAATGAGTATAATTAGTTTTTTAAAGATTATTATCATGATTTTGTTTCTTATTTAGATAATCTCATTAAAGATAGTAATAAGAGTAAATCATTAGATAATGTTATGCTTGATTTATTTAAAACCTCAAAAACACAACAAGCGGTTATTTAAAAAAATAGTTAAAAATATAAACAAATATATAGAACAAGGTAACACTATAGATTTGACTGACATAGCGAAAGTGCTTGCTGATTAAGAAAGGAAAAATGTGTTTATATGATCATGGTTTTGATCGTGATGCTTTAGTTAATAATAATACAATAAAAAATATTGACGAAAATATTAATGCTTATAAAGCAGGTTTGCAGCATGGTGATATGAATTCCTAATAGGTAATGATCTTGGTCAGATTATTATAATTAAAGCAACTAAAGGCGAGGTTAAATTTAGACCTGAAAGTGCTGATAAAAAACATATATACAGATTCAAGCCTAATCTATCTAAAAACTATAAGCTAAAAATTAAAAAGTTTTTTCATGGCTAAATAACACCCTCTTTGCTTTAATATATTATTAATCCTTTATTAACAATGTCCATGGACATAATCTAACATTTAATTTATCATTGTGTCGCAAGTGTCACAATTTGATTTTAAGGGGAAATGATATTAAAAACTTAGAGGCTTACAAATCTCAAAAAAATATCCAGCTACTTTGATAGTGTTGTAATTCATTTTTCAAATGTTAACAAAGCTGAATCAGATTACACAACACATGCTAGTTCAGCAATAACAAATGTTACTAATATAGTGGTGAACGGAAATTTGTAGGTTCTATTCAAGAACTCGCTGCTGATGTAAGTAGTGCTAATTATTCTTTACCGCTACATTTGTTTCACGCAACGGCAGCTGGTCTTGTGAGTCTTGCTTACGATATACATCCAGTTCTTATTAGGGTGGAGCAATTTAAATTTCACTATCCGGTTCTATCGAATGTGTCAAAAATATAGTAACAATAGGGTTAACTGCAGGATATGTTGCTTGTGAAACTATGGAAGATTGTAGAAGGAACAGAAGTTATAATTTCTCATATTCTTTATAAGATCTACGGCGACATCGCAGAACTTGCCTGTGCTATTAATACCAAATAATATTATAGAGTATTACTAAAATTAATGCCTTACTCAATTGTAAGGCATTGCCTTTGTTGCATGGATCAAAAAAGGTTCTCTAGATCAGATCATAATAACGTGGCTCTTGACTACAGTATTCAAAAAATAATTTAAAACACTAATGATTTTTTCTAACTGGATCCTGCGATCAAGTTGTCATGATAACATGGGTGGAATCGATACACACAACAATGCCTACATGGAAAAATGACATAGAATTCATACAACAAAGTGCTTTTACGTTAATCGTTTTATTATCTCTTTCCGCTCAATCAAAGGTAATACTTCTGCAATTTCTGGTCCTGATTCTCTACCGGTTAAAGCAAGGCGAAGAGGTAAAAATAACTCCTTACCTTTCTTGCCTGTGATATTTGTTATTTCTTTAGTCCAAATATTCCAGCTATCTTTAGTGATTTCACCTTGTGGTAACAACTCTGCTGCTTGCTTTAAATATTCCTTATCTAAATTGAGATTTTCTACATTTGGAGTTTGATGGCAAATATTCCACCAATCTTTTACATCACGTAATTTTTGCAAGTTAGGTCTTACCGATAACCAGAAATTTTCATCAATATATTCGGCACCTATTTCTTTAAGGCGATCTTTTACTTCATCAAAATCTACACTGATAAGTAATTTATGATTTAATCTTTCTAAATCTTCCGGTTGATAAATAGTCGGGCTTTTAGAGAAATGATTTATCTCAAAATGTGTTGCTAATTCATCCATATTTTTATAAGGCAAGATTTGTGATGAAGAACCAAGTAAACTAAAAAAGCTGGCAATTGCCATAGCTTCAAGCCCTATTTGTTTCCTAAGAGTTGCGATCTCAAATCCTCCTACTCTTTTAGAAATTTTCTCATCTTTATTGATTATTAAACTTAAATGCCCAAAAACCGGCGGCATCTTATTTAAAGTTTCAAACATCTGAATTTGAATAGCGGTATTGCTAACATGATCTTCCCCTCTAATAATATGAGTAATATCATAGTCGATATCATCAATAACTGAGCAAAGCATATAGGTCATACTACCGTCAGCTCTGATCACTATTGGGTCGCTTAAAGCTTTGCAATCATATTTAACCTCGCCTTTGATCATATCATGCCAGCTAATCAGCTTATGATTTACCAAAAATCTATAATGTGGTTTTCTTCCTTGTTCTATATATTGTTTTATTTGTGCTTGCGTCAAATTACAACTATTTCGGTCATAAATTGGAGGTAATCCTTTAGATAATTGAACTTTACGTTTTAGCTCTAGCTCTTCAGGGGTTTCATAGCAGGCATATAATCTTTTTTTGTTTAATAATAGATTTTTGATTTCATCATATCTACTTAAACGGCTTAATTGGTTAAATATGTGATCCCAATTAATATTTAAAAATTTTAGATCTTCCTCTATAGCATCTTTATATTCTTGTTTGCTGCGTTCTAAATCCGTATCATCAAACCTTAAGATAAACTGTCCGTTATACTTCTTTGCATATAGCCAGTTAATTAGTGCTGCCCTAATATTACCTACATGTAACATACCGGTTGGTGATGGAGCAAATCGTGTTATAACTTTTGTCATTATTTGTAGTATTTAAATTATTAAAATACATATGTCATACGGTAGCTTGACCACAGTATCCAAAAAAATAACTTAATGGATCCTGCTATCTAGTTATCTAGGATGACATTAGAGGTACTGAATACTGTACAGTATAATACTTATCACGCTTGTTTCTTTTCTAATTTTGCCTTATTGTCTTCGATTAACTTTATTGCCTCATCTAAGCTTAAATTTAGAAAATCATATTTCTTTGGGATTGAAATAAACTTACCAATATATTTTATATAAGGACCAAATTTACCATATCCTATAATAATTTCCTTGTTAGTATCTTTATGAAGACCAATTTTAAATGGTAAGCTTAGAAGCTTTAATGCTATATCAAATGTGATATCACTTTGGTTCAAACTAGCAGGAACGGGGCTACGTTTCGGTTTTACTTTACCTTCCTGTCCTCCATGTTGAATATAAGGTCCGTAAGGTCCTTTTTTCAGATATATTTCTATCCCATCTTTATCAGTGCCTAAAATTTTATGCTCATTAGGAGTAGTAGAAAGCTCATCTTCATTCTCGTTATTATCATTACCGCTAACAATGGATTTTCTAAAGGTACATTTAGGGTAATTGCTACATGCTAAAAACGCTCCAAATTTACCGAGCTTTAAACTAAGTTCGCCTGTTTTGCATGAAGGACAAGCTTTAGATTCTTTATTCTCACCAAATAAGTGATAATCAAGGGCGTTCTGCACATAGCTAATAATCTCGGTTATTTTTTGTTCGTTTACCGATTCAATATTATGGTTAAAACCGCTCCAAAAATTACTTAAGGCAGATTTCCATTCGAGTTTACCGGCTGCTATTTCATCTAATTCATTTTCAAGACCTGCAGTAAAATCATATTCTACATATTTTTTGAAGAAACCAACTAAAAATACTGTTACCAAACGTCCCAGCTCTTCAGGTATAAAACGTTTTTTCTCAAGAGAGACGTATTTTCGCTCTTGTAACACCGATAAAATAGTAGCATAGGTGGAGGGGCGACCAATCCCAAGTTCTTCAAGTTTTTTCACTAAGCTTGCTTCCGAATATCTTGGAGGTGGTTCTGTGAAATGCTGATTTGGAATAATTTCTTTAGTTTTTAGCTGCTCATTTTCTTTTAAAAGTGGCAGTATCTTATTTTTTTCCTCTTCTTCATCGTCTATACTTTCACGATAAACCTTATAAAACCCGTCAAAGGCTATAGTCGATCCATTTGCTTTTGCCAAATATTCTTTATTTTCTGAAGCTAAATTTGCAACTACCAAATCTATTATAACATTTTCCATTTGGCAGGCTATAGTTCTTTTCCAAATTAGTTCATAGAGTTTATAATAGTCTTTTTCTAGTTTTTCTTTTAAGTTATCAGGAGTATAAGTTATATTTGTCGGTCTTATCGCCTCATGAGCTTCTTGAGCATTTTTTACTTTGGATTTATAAATTCTAGGGCTGCTCGGTAAATATTTATCGCCATAATTTTTATCAATTAACTTACGTATATCTGCTACTGCTTCATTTGATAATGTAACACCGTCGGTTCTCATATAGGTAATAAGCCCTATAGTTTCATTCCCTATGTCAATACCCTCATAAAGTTTTTGTGCTATTTGCATAGTCTTCTTAGCACTAAAACCTAATTTCCGTGCTGCTTCTTGTTGTAGTGATGAAGTAATAAAAGGAGGTTGCGGTTGACGTTTCTGTTGTTTCTGTTCTATCTTATCGATATGAAATTTTTGAGACTTTAATTTTTCGGTTAAATCTTTTGCCTCTTTTTCATTAGTAATTGAGAATTTTTCTAGCTTTTGATCATTTACATGAGTCAATTTAGCAGTAAATAATTCATTATTACTATTTTGCATTTTAAGGCTAATATCCCAATATTCTTCTGACTTAAAACGCTCTATTTCATCTTCTCGCTCACATATTAATCGTAGAGCTACAGATTGTACACGTCCTGCCGATTTACATCCAGGTAACTTACGCCATAAAAGAGGTGAAAGGGTAAAGCCAACCAAATAGTCTAAAGCTCTTCTTGCTTGTTGAGCATTTACTAAATTAGTATCAAGTTTTCTAGGGTTTTCAACTGCATGAATAATTGCTTTTTTAGTGATTTCGTTAAAGGCTACCCTTTTAAAAAAATCATCAGTTTTAACCTTATTTTTTTCTTTTATTACCTCTGCAACATGCCATGAGATAGATTCACCCTCACGATCCGGATCGGTTGCAAGATATACCACATCAGCTTTTTTTGCATCTTTAACTATTGCATCTACATATTTACCAGCTTTGTCTGAAATGTCATATTTCATTGCAAAATTTTCATCAGGTAATACTGATCCTTTTTTAGAAGGTAAATCTCTTATATGACCGAATGATGCAATGACCTTAAACTCGTCACCTAAATATTTATTTATTGTTTTTGCCTTTGCCGGCGATTCTACTATTACTAATTTCATCTACGTATTATAAACTAATGAGATTTTGTTACCAGTATTGCGTAACACTTTACCAGCGAGTTCTAATTCTAATATTACCGTGTATTAATAGGAAGTGGTAATTCTGTTTCTTTGTGTAAATATTCAAAATTAATAGGTACTGCTGATAATAGCTCCAATATAGCATTACACTCCTTTTGTGATAGTTCTTTTAGATATATTGTATCTAGTGTTTTAAAATTAGTGTCCATTTAAATAAAATCTTTATATGACTCATAATCTTTTTCAATAAATTTTTTATATTGTGGTAAATTAGCTACAATATTGTCTGCCGATTCCGCTAAGTACGCTCCTTCTCTAATTAATTTATTTGTGCCTTGACATTTTAGATCTAAATGGAAAACTAGAACGCAAATATTTTTCTATTACTTGTTCAAATACAAATTTTGCAGTTATTAACGAACCTGATTTTAAGCGTGATTCTACTACTATTACCTTTAAGGTTAGTCCTGATATTTTCTATTACGTTGTAGAAAATGTTTACCAAGAGGTGTAGACCAGATAGGTAATTACAGTTAATATTAAACCTTCTTCAACTAAACTTTCAAATAATGTTTTATTTCTAGTGGATATTATGATCAATAATACCACCTGCAATAACTCCAATAGTTTTATAAGTTGCAGCTTGATGCACTCTACCTATTCCTCTTGTTAGTCCTGAAACAGTTGTATAATTTTACTAAACCAGTAGCAATTTATAAGCCAAGTGTTTTCCATTTGTATAAGCATTTCTTAGCCCTAGTATTTATTATGATTTAATAACTCTTAATATTGCCTTTATAGCTATACCAGCACAAGATCATAAATTTCCAGTAATAATTTGAATATTCTGGAGATTTATATGTGCTAATCTTAGCATTGTTCTGTTCAAGAAACTCTACTTACTTTTTCAGTATCACTTTTGCTAAAGCTCTTAATTGCTTTTGAACTACCATCTCTTAAAGAAAAACCCGGAGCATTATCTATATTAGTGGTAGCTGTATCACCAAATAATTGAATTAAACTACAGCACGCTTTAGGACCAACATTTTTACTCCTAATAAGCCGTAAAATAGTGTCATAAGATATTGCGGAACTAGAGGCAGAGAATAATTCTTTTAGCATTATTTAGGGTTATTTGATATAAACTAGTGTTCTTGAACGCGGGGACCTTAGGACAAAGCTTGTAATACAAGATCCCGTAGTTTAATCACGGGATATTAATAGAACAACTATAATTTCTCTGCATGTGAGCTTAAATAATGTGCTATACCCTCATGTGACGGGGTAATTGCTTCTTCACCTTTATGCCAACCTGCAGGACAAACTTCACCGTACTGTTGATGGTGAGTTAAAGCCTCGATTACTTTTAATGTATAATTAATATCACGACCGATAGGCAAATCGTTAACTAGCATATGACGTACTATGAAATCCTTATCAATTAAAAAAGTTCCACGCAAAGCGACTCCATCTTCATTAAGTACGTTATATTTTGAAGAAATATCTTTTTTTATATCGGAAACCATAGGGAATTGAACTTGTCCAAGTCCTCCTTTATTATGCGGAGTATTTTTCCAAGCTAAATGGCTAAAATGAGAATCAACGCTAACAGCTACTATTTTAGTACGTCTTTCGGTAAATTCACCAAGTTTATTGTGAAATGCTATAATTTCTGATGGACAAACAAAAGTAAAATCTAGGGGATAAAAAAATAACACTATATTATCTCCTGTAGCATAGTCACTAAGTTTAAACTTATCGTCTATATTATTATTAGGCATAATAGCTTTAGCTGTAAAATCCGGAGCAGTTTTGCCGACAAAGACTGACATATTCATAACCTTTTATTAATTAATAATCTGATATGATATATAAAACTAATTATTATTACAATAATAAATCTTTATAAATTATTACTTATTTGTTTTATTTTCAGAAGAAGTTTTTAATTGGTTAAATATAGTTAACGCTCCGGTTACAAAATTGCTCGGTTCTGAAAGATTTGCAGGTAAAATTATAGTGTTGGTATTTTTAGCCAAATTACCAAATGCACTGATATATTGTTCGGCTATTTTAAGAGCGACTGCATCACTTCCTCCTGTTTTTTGTACTGCTGCTGCAACAATCTCAATACTATTTGCTGTAGCGGTAGCGACTAAGCCTATTGCTTCTGCTTCACCTTTTGCCCTGTTCACTTGATCTGTATAAGAAGCTTCTGAATTCAGTACGATTTGTGCTTTTTCACCTTCTGCATGGTTAATTTTTGCTTGCCTATTACCTTCCGATTCTAGAATTTGGGCTCGCTTTTGACGCTCGGCTGCGACTTGTAATTCCATAGCTTTAAGTATGGATTGCGGTGGCTGTATATCTTTAATTTCATAACGCATACATTGTATACCCCAATTTATAGCAGCTTGGTTAATTGCTGACACTATAGCAATATTTAATGCTTCACGCTCTTCAAAAGTTCTATCTAAAGGTAATTTTCCGATTTCTGAACGCATGGTAGTTTGGGCAAGTTGCGTTATAGCATAGTAAGGATTATTTACACCGTAAGAAGCTGCCATTGGATCAATGATTTTGACATATAAAACGCCATCAATAGATAGTGTCACGTTATCGTTTGAAATAGCAGTTTGTGCATTAACGTCTATTGCTTCTTCTTTTAAAGTATGTTTGTATGCTACTCTTTGAATAACAGGAATTAGTAAATTTAAACCAGGTTGCAGTACCTTATCAAATTTTCCAAGTTTTTCCACTACCCATGCTTGTTGTTGCGGTACAACTTTAACCATTTGTATTATAACTAAAATTGCTATAATACTAAAAATTAATAATGTGTATTCCATATTTGATACCTTTTTTATTTTTACTTTATATTATTTTTAATTATAAAAACAGTATTTAAATCAAAAAAATATTATTATATTTAATGGGTTCTAATTACTTTGTATAAAGAAAGAATGCTTGAATATTCTTTAAGTTGTTCATATGCATTTTTCATCTTATTAAAGCACTACTTAAATCTTCCTTTAATAAATACATTTCTGCAGTTTGATTTTATTCTAATGTTTTAAGTAAAATATTTTGTAAAAATCTATAATATTTTATAGTCTTCTTCTAGTTTAGATGTATCAGAAATATATATATAATTATTTAAGATATTAATTTATGTATTGATTTTTAATAACTCAATAATTTTTAACTAGATTTACATATACTTAGGTCTTTATCTATTATGTTGGAATCTATATTTAAACAATCAAGAATTGAGTGAAATACATAATCATGGTTAATTTCGGTATTAGCATAATTTTTAATTGAAGATACTGCTTCAGGATATTTTGCTTTAAAGTCATCCGATACCCAAACTATAAGTGGCACGGTTACTTGTTCTGCAAGTAACGGACCTCCATGTCCGTAATAGCCATTTTCTCCTAGTGATTCACCGTGATCTGATACATATAATAAAAATGCATTTTTATTTTTAAGTAGATCTATTAAATTGGATAAAAAAAAATCAGTATATAAAATAGAGTTGTCATAGCTATTAACTAAAGCAAGCTTATCGCAATCACTTGCATCTCCCTTAACCTTAATAGGGCATGTAGGGGTAAAATACTCAAATTCTTTAGGATATCGCGCATTATAGTTCCAGTGACTGCCTGAGGTATGTACTACTAAAAACTGTTTGTCTGACTTTGTTATTATTTCTTTTATAAAAGGCAATATTTTCTCATCATGATCATTTAGAGAGAATAGGGCAGAGCCGCCTGGTACTATAGTAAAATTAACGTCATTGTAGATATGACTTAGGTCAAAATTTGCAAAACTCCTCATTAAAGTTTGAGTGCCAATCCAAGTAGTATTAAAGCCAAGGTGTGTTAAAATTGATAAAAAGCTGTTCTCTTGTCTAGCATTTTCAATTTGACTTGCAGGATAACGTGAAAGTAACGATGGTACGGAAATATAGGTAAGGTTAGAAGAAGATTTAGCTTTGAGAGAAATGAGGTTTTGAACACTTTTTAAGTAAGGAGTCGTATCTCTTTCGTAGCCGTTAATACCGAAATGATCAAATCTTGCCGATTCGCCTATAACTAAAACGCCTATAATATGGGTGTCAGAGTTATCTATAAAATTATATTGGTTGCTAATATCTATACATGCATAATTTTTATCACTAAACTTTCCGGTAAAATTAAGATAGGTATTATGTAAATACTGAACAGGAAAATAATTTTTTAGTATCTTAAATGAAGGAGTAATAATATTATATACAAAAATAAATAAACAAGCGGCAGATAATAGTTTTGTTACAAATGATTTAGAATTTTCAGCAGCGAAAGATTTGAGGGTATAAAAACAGGTAAAAAGGCAAAAAATTATCCATATTATTAACTTAATACTGGTTAACTCATAAACTTCGTTTAAATCTGTTGAGAAAAAACTACCTATTACTTGTTTAGTAGGATTTATTTTGAAAAAATAAATGTAATAACTAGCAATAGCGGATGTTATAAATAAAAATCCTGTACCGATTATTAACACTAATCTATGTACGCTAAGACCAAAAAATGCTATAAAAGAAAATATATAAATATAACAAAAATCTTTTGATAATTCTAATATCCCTCGAAAGATCGTTGCTTTATAATAATCAAATTTATAAATCAATATTGCGGTATTAAATAACAAACAATAAATAAAGGCTAAAATTGCCGATAATGTAACTAATTTCGTATCTAAATGTTTTTGAATAATTTTTAGCATATAAAATCTAAATATAATATAGACTTAAAACTACCATGATCATAAAAAATCTTCAAGAATTTTATAGGTGTTTAATACCGAATGCTCCACTTATCGGCATTGATTACGGGAGTAAAAAACTTGGTATTGCTATGTCCAATGTGGAACGGAGTATTGCTATGCCTTTAAATACTATAACCGAGTTAGATAAAAATGCTGTTATTACTTTTTTGCTTAGTATCATCGCAAAATATAAAATTTGCGGCGTTGTAATAGGTTTGCCGATTGACATGAGCGGTGTAGTAACACGGCAAACTAATATAGTGATGAAATTTGCTGAAGAGTTAGCAAAGTCTACAAATTTGCCTATATATTTACAAGATGAAAGACTAACTACAAAAGCAGCGAATAATTTCCTTAAGTCATTTGGAGTGAAAAGAAAAAACCGTAATAATAACGATGATGCAGTAGCAGCTAGTATGATACTGGAAAATGTGCTTGATTCAATTAAGCGGTTTTAATTTTTGTTGTTAAAATTATAGATTCTTATTAATTAGGAAAGAATTTATGACACACAAGTTCCCACCTTATTACACAGGGACGAATTATTTTAGCAGGATTTATGGAGCATGTGGGTATTTATAGACAAAGTAAATGTGTTCGTGATATTAATGTAACTATTACTAGAATCAATAATATAATTAAAGCATCATCACTCTTATTTTACTGCTGATACCGCGCTTCGCTTAGGTAAATATTGTGATATGGTTGGTGGTGGATTAATATGTAAACCAATATGAATCAGAATTAATAATATCGACTTTGCATTCAAAATATAGAACAAGCAAGCAATATACTTTATAAGTATAAAGATTATTGAATTCTAATTAAGAATTAAAGCTTATGAAAAAAGAAGGAGAGATAAATTGATGCGTTGATAATTATATATTTCTATCGGTATTGCCTAAAAGAATTTCTTGGGAAAACCCTAATGTTTCTAAATCATTTCCATTTTTGCGGGAATGAAAATAGGGTATTTTTAAAGAGTCGGGTAAAAGTCACTTTTTAGGTAATATCTTTCTAGATTTGCAAAAAGCTTATTGTAAAGATATATTATTTATGGTAGAAACGATGCGATAAAATGAAGTTTCATATACCATGAAAATATTAATTCTAGGTGTTACCGGTATGCTAGGTAATAGCATATTTAGGTTTTTAAGCAGTGATAAAAAATTTGATGTTTATGCGACAGCTCGCAATAATTCCGCTCGTTCTTATTTTTCTAAGGATTTATCCGATAAATTAATTACAAATTTAGATGTTGAGCATCATGATTCTTTAGTTGAAGTATTTAATAAAATAAAACCTGATATAGTAATAAATTGTATAGGACTTGTAAAACAACTAGCAGATGCAGGTGATCCGTTAAAAGCATTGCCGATAAATAGTTTGTTACCGCATAGATTAGCGGGTTTATGTAGGCTTGCAGGTAGTAGGTTAATTCATATTAGTACGGATTGTGTATTTTCAGGCAAAAAAGGGAGTTATCAGGAAAGTGACTTGCCTGATTGTTATGATCTCTATGGACGTTCTAAGCTTCTTGGTGAAGTAGACTACCCTCATACTATTACGCTGCGTACTTCCATTATAGGTCATGAACTAGCAGGAAATAGAAGTTTAATCAATTGGTTTTTAAGTGCAGAAGGTTCAGTAAAAGGTTTTGAGAAAGTTATTTATTCAGGTTTCCCGACAGTAGAACTTGCAAGAATAATAAGGGATTTTGTATTGCCTAATAAAGAGTTATACGGGCTTTATCATGTTGCATCAAAACCGATTAATAAGTTAGAATTGTTAAAATTAGTAGCAGAAATATATAATAAAGAAATCGATATTATTCCGTCAGGTGAGCTTGTAATAGATCGCTCACTTGATGCTACTTGTTTTAATGAGGTGACAGGATATACTCCGCCTGATTGGTGTGAGCTTGTAAAAAATATGTATAAGTTTGGTTGATAAGCTTGTTATCTTGCGACTAGGTCGTGTTATAACAATGGAAAAACCGGTTCACGTCCACGCAACAATGCCTATGCTGGAATGATGTTACAATTTTTTAAAATAGGTATTTATGTTTGTAGATAAAACTTTAATGATTACAGGAGGTACTGGTTCGTTTGGTAATGCGGTGCTTTCTCATTTTCTTAGATCCGATATTATTAACGATATTAAAGAAATTAGAATTTTCAGTAGGGATGAAAAAAAGCAAGAAGATATGCGTATTACTTTAAGTAATCCAAAACTTAAATTCTATATAGGTGATGTACGTAATTATAAAAGTGTTGATGAGGTGATGCATGGTGTAGATTACGTATTCCATGCAGCAGCTTTAAAACAAGTGCCGACTTGTGAATTTTATCCTATGGAAGCAATCAATACTAATGTGCTAGGTGCTGAAAATGTTTTAAGTGCAGCAATTAATAACAAAGTTGCAAAAGTTATAGTGCTTAGTACAGATAAAGCCGTATATCCAGTTAATGCAATGGGATTATCTAAGGCGTTAATGGAGAAGTTAGCAATAGCAAAAGCACGTATGCATTCAATGAATGAAACAGTGCTATGTGTTACTAGATACGGTAATGTTATGGCTTCTAGAGGTTCAGTCATTCCTCTTTTTATCAATCAAATAAAACAAGGTAAGGAATTAACCATTACTGAACCGTCAATGACACGTTTTTTAATGTCGTTAGTAGATTCGGTAAATTTGGTTTTATATGCGTTTGAGCATGGTCGTCAGGGTGATATTTTTGTACAAAAATCTCCGGCAAGTACAATTGCAGTACTTGCAAAAGCGTTACAAGATATATTTGGTAGCAAAAATAAAGTACGCTTTATCGGTACACGTCATGGAGAAAAGCATTATGAATCGTTAGTATCATCCGAAGATATGGCAAAGGCTGAAGATTTAGGTGATTATTACCGTATTCCTATGGATGGACGTGATCTTAATTATGCAAAATATTTTGTTGAAGGTGAAAAGAAAGTAGCGCTTTTAGATGATTACACTTCGTATAATACAAGACGTTTAAATTTAGAAGAAGTAAAAGAGTTATTACTGACTCTTGATTACGTACAAGAGGAGCTAAAAAATGCTTAAGGTAATGACGATTGTTGGTACTCGTCCTGAACTTATTAAACTATGCTGCGTGATTTCCGAGTTTGATAAATATACTAATCACATCCTAGTTCACACCGGTCAAAATTATGCATATGAATTAAATCAGGTTTTTTTTGATGATATGGGAATTAGAAAACCTGATTTCTTCTTAGAAGTAGCATCAGATAATACTGCAAAATCTATCGGGCTTATTATTGAAAAAGTTGATACAGTTTTTGAGAAAGAAAAACCTGATGCTGTTTTATTCTACGGTGATACTAATTCTTGTTTAGCAGCAATTGCTGCTAAACGTCGTAAAATTCCGATTTTCCATATGGAAGCAGGAAATCGTTGTTTTGATCAACGAGTACCTGAAGAAATAAACCGTAAAATAATTGATCATATTAGCGATGTTAATATTACATTAACTGAGCATGCTAGGCGTTATTTAATTACTGAAGGCTTGCCGCCTGAGCTTACCTTTAAATCAGGTTCACATATGCCTGAGGTCCTTGACCGCTTTATGCCTAAAATATTAAAATCTGATATTTTAGAAAAATTATCACTTACATCAAAACAATATTTCTTAATTAGCTCACATCGTGAAGAAAATGTTGATGTAAAAAATAATCTGAAAGAATTATTAAGTAGTTTACAAACTCTTATTCAAGAGTATAATTTCCCCGTAATTTTCTCAACACATCCAAGGACTAAAAAAAGGCTCGAAGATTTAGAAGGCTGTCAGGTGTTAGGAGATAAAATAAGATTTTTGCCGGCTTTCAGGTTTACGGATTACGTTAAGTTGCAGATGAATGCATTTTGTATTTTATCCGATAGTGGTACTATTACCGAGGAAGCATCGATACTTAATTTACCTGCTTTAAATATTAGAGAAGCACATGAGCGTCCTGAAAGTATGGATGTTGGCACATTAATTATGTCGGGTTTTAAGGTTGAGCGTGTGCTACAATCAGTCAAAGCTATTACGGCAGAATATGAAAGTAACAAACGTATGCAAAATATAATACCAGATTATGTAGAAGCAGGACTTGTATCAAAGAAAATATTACGTATAGTTTTAAGCTATGTGGATTATATTAACCGTACGGTTTGGTTTAAATGATAAAAGAAGATAAAGTAGTTGAAGAATGGTATTCGGCAGATATTTTTCATACTAAAATAAAAGAATTTATAAGTTCTGTTTCCAGTATTATGGATATTGGATGCGGGATTCGTCCCCAACAATATGTAGTTCCTGATTTACTTATTTGTGTAGAACCATATCAAGAGTATGCTGAAATATTAAAAAAGAATTTATCAGGAACTAATTCAATAATAATTCCTTTAGATGCAAAAGCTACTCTTACTACATTTTCCGATAAATCTATTGATTCAATATTTTTAATAGATGTTATAGAGCATATGCCTAAGGAAAGTGGGAAAGAAGTATTAATTGAATGTGAACGGGTAGCTCGTAAACAAATTATAATATTTACCCCTTTGGGTTTTATGCCGCAAGAAATACATGATACCGACGGTTGGAATTTACATGGAGGAGAATGGCAAGAACATAAATCCGGATGGTATCCAGAAGATTTTCCAGGATGGAGTATTATAGGATGTAAAGTATTACATACTCGTAATGCTAAGGGTAAGCTTCTTACTACTCCTTATGGAGGGTTTTATGCAATAAAAAATATAGTATATACTGAAAATTATTTTAATGATGTGTATGGACACAAGATTTTATTTGATACTACTAATCATTTAGAAAATTTTACAGCTACATTTCCTGACTTTAGAGAAAAAGTTATAAACAGTGAAATTATAAAAAGTAGTTTAAAATGTGGTTTATGGAAGTGTCAACGTACAACAGAACTATTAATTGAGAAAGGAGCAACGACGTCTTTAAAAGAAATTTTAGAAATAGTCGAGAGTGAAAAAATAAATTTTGCGATTAATACAGCTCAAGAATATGTATCTAAGATAAATAAATTTGCTTCACAATTTAAAAATATCAATAATTTACAAAAATTACTAGATTCTGCTAATACACAAATAAATAATTTGCAAGAATTATTAAAATCTACTACAGACCAATTAACAGATCAGTTAATCGTTAATACTGAAGAATTAGAAATACTTAAAGAACAGTTGAAAATCAAGGAGCAAGAACTAAAAATCAGTAATGAGAATCACTCTATTTTTATAAAGATTTACTCTAAAATAAGAAGAATATTAAATAAATTAAGAGCAATATGAGAGTGCTATTATAGCGTTTAATCAGGTCTAAGTTAAATGAAAATATTACAAATAAATGGTTATGAATCGCCGGGTCGTAGGTTTCATGGTTTGTCTATAACACCAATTTTAAAAAAATATGGTGTTGAATCTAAGCACTTAGTATGGGCTAAGGATACTAATGATCCTGAAGTACTGACATTTGAGGGTATAGTAACAAGAAAAGTAAATTTAATTCTTCAATTAATAGAAGAGCAAGCTTCTCTACAATCTATTCTGTATCGTAATGTTCCTAAAATAATAAAAATGCCGGCTTTTCAAGAGGCAGATTTAATACATCTTCATATTATACATTCCGGTTACTTTAGTATTAGAGATCTATCAATGATCACAGATTTAAAACCTACTCTTTGGACATTACATGACCCTTGGGCAATGACTGGACGTTGTGTTTATCCAATGGGTTGTTTAGGCTGGAAAAAAGATTGCGGCGTTTGCCTTGATCTTAACACTCCGTTCGCAATGAAAAAAGATAATAGTAGATTTTTATTTAACTATAAACGTATGGCTTATGAGAAGGCTAACTTTAACATAATTGTAGCATCAAAATGGATGTATAATATGGTTAATGTCTCTCCACTGTTTAATAGTAAAGAAATTAAAGTTCATTATTTACCTTTTGGTATAGATTTAGAATTTTTCTCTTCCGATTTCACTGCAAATGCAAGAAGACGCTTTAATATTAGTGAAGATAAAATAGTAATATGCTTTCGTTCTGAAGATACTCATTTTAAGGGATACCAATATATTATGGAGGCACTAGAAAAATTAGAAACTACAAAACCTATATGTCTTTTAACGGTTGGTAGGCATAATATACTAGAACGTTTTAGAGGAAAATTTGAGATAATTGAGCTTGGTTGGACTAATGATGATGTATTACTCCGCGATGCTTTAGCTGCTTGTGATATTTTCCTGATGCCGTCTGTTGCTGAAGCATTTGGTGTTATGGCAATAGAAGCTATGGCATGCAGTAAACCGGTAATAGTTTTTGATGGCGATAATTCATTGCCTGAAGTAACTTTTGCTCCAGAAGTCGGTATCTCTGTTCCAATGCGTGATAGTAACGCTTTATCATATGCTGTAAAGCAATTAATTGATAATCCGCAAGAGTGTTTAGAGCGAGGTAATAAAGGTAGGAAAATAGCTGAATTACATTATAGTCAAGATATGCACATAAAAAATTTAGTAAGTATTTATAAAGAGACCTTAAATAAATGAAAATTTTACTTTTAACTGATATACCGCCGTGTGAGAATTATACGGCAGGGTTAGTATTATATCCTTTAGTACAGTTTTTACCTTTAGATCAAATTGTTATCTGTAGTGTTGCAAATCCTACTCTAGAATTTAAAATACCAAAAGAACTAAAAGCAATTCCTCACTTAAAATTATTTAAACCTATTGAAGCTGCTAGAAGACATAAAGAAGGAAAAGTAGGAGACTTAGTTGCTTATAGTTTTGAGCTATTTAATGCTGTAAAAGTAAAATATTTGTTACTTCCTAAAATAATAGAATTTGCTAAAGAGCAGCAAGTTGATGCTATATGGGCAGTATTACAAGGGCAAACTATAATTAGATTAACACGACTGTTAGCTAAAAAGCTAACAGTGTCTTTATTTACTCAAATATGGGATCCTTTTGAGTGGTGGCTTCGAGCTAATAAAATTGATTTGTTTACTCAAAGAAGGCTTTTAAAAGAATTTGATGAGGTAATTAAACATAGTACTTGCTGTGCTACTGCTTCATGGGCGATGTCTGAGAGTTATAAGACTAAATATAATATATCTACTATACCGGTAATTGCAGGATTACCAAAAGAATTTGCCCGATTACTTTCTGTTTCTTATAGAGATGAAGATGAATTTATCATTAGTATGGTAGGACAGTTTTATGCTCAAGATGAATGGCTAAGTCTTATTAATGCGCTTAATCAAGCTAACTGGATTATTGCAGGCAAAAAGATTAAAGTGCGGGTAATGGGTAGATGTTTTCAAGCATTTACGCAGTCACCTGCTAATTTTGAGTATTTAGGATGGCGTTCTCAAGAAGAAACCATTAGATTACTTACTGAGTCAGATCTTCTTTATATGCCTTACTGGTTTTCTAAAGAATTTTATAAAGAATCAAGTACAAGTTTTCCTTCAAAATTAGTTACATATTTTGCGTCCGGTAGACCCGTCTTTTGCCATGCTCCAGACTATTCTTCACCAAGCAAATATATAGCAGAAAATAATGCAGGGTATTTATGTAATTCTCTTGATGCTGATAAAATAATATATGAACTTGAAAAGGTAATAACTGATGAAGATTCTTATAAAAAATTTGCTAAAAACGGTTCAGAATGCTTTTTTCGAGATTTTACTTTAGATTGTATGAAAGATGTATTTTTAAAGTTTTTAGGATTGAAGAGTTAGATGAAGCAAAATATATATACTCCTCTAGTGTCCATTGTAATCCCCGTATATAATGGTGCTAACTATATGCGTGAAGCTATAGATAGTGCTTTAGCTCAAACTTACAAAAATATTGAAATTATTGTTGTTAATGATGGTTCAAAAGATAATGGAGAAACAGAAGCTATTGCATTATCGTACGGGGACAAAATACGTTATTTTTATAAAGAAAATGGTGGGTGTGGTTCAGCCTTAAATTGTGGCATAAAAAATATGCAAGGGGAATATTTTTCATGGCTCAGTCATGATGATGTGTATTTACCTAATAAAATTGAACATCAAGTTAATATATTAAGTAAATTAGATAATAAAAATACTATTGTTTATTGTGGTTATGAACTAATCGACAAGAAATCACGTTCTTTATATTTTATAAAACTTGATCAAAGATATTCAAAAAACAAATTAAACATTTCACTATTTCCCCTTTTGCATGGTTTAATTCATGGGTGTACATTATTAATTCCTAGTAAATTTTTTCAAAAAATTGGTTTATTTGATGAGTCTTTAAAATATACTCAAGATTACGATTTATGGTTTAAACTTTTTCGAGTAGCTCCTGTTTATTTTGATCATGAAGTTCTTATAAAGTCGCGGCTACACTCTGCACAAACTACTAATGCTGCTTTAAATCAATTAGAGGAATATGAGATTTTATGGTCAGGTTTTTTAAAAAAATTAACAAAAGAGGAAATGATTGAAATAGAAGGGTCTACTAATCAATTTTTGTCTAATATTGCTGCTTTTTTAAAGAAAAATAGATACATGAAATCATATAAATTAGCTCTTTCTATGGCAGAGCAGAAAGTTATAGCAGGATTTTGGGTTTTTATAATTACAGAAATAATATCTTCTTTAAGAGAGCATGGTATAAATACAACAATTACAAAAATATATAGATGGATAAGGAAGAATATCAACAAACACTAAAAAATAATCTTATATTTTATGCTCCTAGTATTCATACAGGGGGGGGGTTAATATTGTTAAAAGAAGTTCTAAATAGTAAAGATTTTACCAATAATTGGAGACATATATATTTAGATGAAAGGGTAAAAACGCAATTAGATTTATCTCATTCTATAAAAAATATTGTTTTTATTAAATCACGGTTATTAGCTGAATGGGAATTAAAGAAAAATTGCAAAATCAATGATATTGTGTTGTGTTTTCATGGTTTACCTCCTTTGTTCTCTATAAAAGGTAAAGTAATCGTATTTTTACAAAATCGTATTTTATTAGAACCTTTAAAAAACAATAACTATTCAATTTTAACATCATTAAAAAAAATTTGGTTACATTTAGGTGCTAGATATAACAATATAAAATATATAGTACAAACTCCTTCTATGCTGAGAGTTGCTAAGGAGTTTTTAAGTCAAGACATTGATGTCACTGTACTAGCTTTTGTCCCTCAAAATAATACGGTAAAAAGTAAAAATTCAGATTTTAAAAAATTTGATTTTATTTATCCTGCTAGTGGGGAATCGCACAAAAACCATATTAATTTATTGAAAGCATGGAGAATTCTTGCTGATGTAGGCATAAAACCATCTCTTGCTTTAACTGTAAATGTTAAGTTATATCCTGAATCAGCTAAACAATTAAAAAAATCTATACAAGAATATAAACTAAATGTTATTAACCTAGGAGAAATATCTTATAACGAAGTATTAAATTTATATACACAAGTTTCAGCATTAATTTACCCTTCCAAGTCAGAGTCATTAGGTTTGCCTTTAATTGAGGCTACAAAATATAAAACACCTATTATTGCATCTGAATTAGATTATGTAAGAGATATAGTAAACCCAAAAGAGACATTTGATCCTAATTCCCCTACGTCGATAGCAAGAGCAGTAAGAAGGTTTCTAAATAATAATGAGAGTTTAATAGTTGTAAATTCAGTAGAAGAGTTTTTAAAAGAAGCAATTAATTAGTTTATTTCTCAAGTATTTTCACTTTTGATCCATCACCGATTTTAGTCATACCTTCAGTAACGACTAAGTCGCCTTCCTGAATATCGTTTGAGATAATTTCAATTAAACCTTCCGTGCGTGTACCAATTTTGACGTATAATTTCTTAGATGTATCACCATCTATTTTATAAATAAAATTACCTTGATTATCTCGTTGAATACAACTTTCGGGAACAGTTAGATTTTTATGTGGATTGATTATAAGCATAACATCTATAAAGCTATTATGCAGTAGATTTTTTGAATAACTCATTTTTAAAGGTAATTTGTACGTTAATCCGGTACTCGCGTCCTTATGTATTTCTTTGTACACTGCAGTACGAGTTGAAGTGTTTCCTTCAAATTCCTTTTTAGGAGCTTCATTATTTAAAAAGTCTGTTGCACATGGTAAAATAATTTTAGCAGTAATAGTACCATTATCTGATAAGTAATGTGATACTGCTCCGATTTTGCTTTTAATTTTTCCTGCAATTAAAACTTCAGTATCGATTCCAACTTTTTCGCTTAAAGATTCCGGTAATTCAATAAAAATACTTTGTGAGTTTTCTGTTCCAGTAATGCTAAAGAGATAATCTCCAATTTTTATTTCATCACCGACTTTAGCCTTAATTACACCTATTTTACCGGAGTAGGGTGCGGTAATTATCATATCATTGTATGTTTTTAGAGCTTTGGAATAATTGAATTTTGCGTCTTCAAGTTCACTTTTTGATCTTTTATATTCTTCGCTGCTTACAAATTTTTTAGCAAATAAAGCTGCTTTTCTATTATAAGCTGCTTGTTTTGTATTTAATAAAGCTGCTGCTCTAGATTTAGTGGTTTCTGCTATGTTTTTATCTATAACTAGCAATGTATCACCTTTTTTTACTATTTCTCCTTGAGATGCAGATACCTTTTCAACTACTCCGGTGGCATTAGCATAATAATTACGGCTATTATCGTTTTGACATTGTCCTACAACATTAAATATGTCATAAAGTTCGGCAATTTGTACTTTAGTTGCTTTTACACTGATAACATTTGTGGTTGCTTCTTTATTTGCTATTACAGATAATGAAATTAGTAAAATAAGTAAATTAATAAACTTTATAAACATGAGATTACTTTTGTGTTTTAAGCTCCATATCTGTTAACCATTTATGTGTTTTTTCTAGAACTTCAAATCTAATTTTTTCTAATTGTTTATCAAGATGAGGTTCAGGAACGATAGCAGCACCAATAAATTCAAATCCTTGATAGTTAATTTTTAGTTTCTTACAAGTTTCTTGTAATGATAATAAATTTTCTTCTATATCATCAATAAATATTATTGATTTAGGATAATAATTCATTTTTCGTAATACATATTCAAGCACATTTCCTTTATCATATTCTGCGGTGTAAATTATGCCATCTTTTAATGTAGGGCTACCGTATCCTGCACTAAAATCTTCAATTATTATTTCATCTTTTATATGTGACAACTCCTGAAAATTTACCTTTAATTCGGCTAATTCATGAATTCTCCATTTGATCATATCTTCAATTGTACCGAATTTTCCGGTAGGAAGTTTAGTAAGAGCCATTGCTGGTACATTTTTTTCTTTAAGTAGAGCAAATATTGTTAAGATATCTGGGTTAACAAATCTAGCTTTCCTATCTTTAAGAACAATGCTAAGTAATAATTCACATTCTTTTTTGGTAAGTCTTTTTTCAATATTGCTTACTAATTCTTTTCTATAATCATGTGTTAACCTAGATTCATCACTATCCATTACAATTACTTCATCTACATCAAAAAGCACCAAGCTAGTATTATCAGCTTGCTCTATTGCTTCTATCACTTCTTTAAAATCATAAACTTTATTTATTTTGCTAGACATATTTATTTTTTATTGGTGGTTTAAAATTCTACGTCACGTTATTACGGGTAGGCATTTTTGTGTAAAGTGATAAAACCTACTGTGTCACCTAGTTCGTTTGACCACGGGGTTTAAAAAATAACCTAAGGTACTGAATTTTAGTATTTTTAACTGGATCCTATGATCAAGTTGCGCTTGACTTGGATGGTTTGATCCACACAACAATGTCTATATATTATTTTGTAACATTACTTATTATTTCTTCTAAGGAATTTGTCATTATCTTTAAATCTTGTTCTCTAGATAAATTATGATGACCATCCTTAATTAATTTTAATACTATTTGTTTACCGGTTATTTTGTCTAATAATTTTGTTGAAACATTATAAGGTACGTCTTTATCTAACATACCATGAATTAGATGTATCGGTATATTTATATCAATTTTATTTTTTGTTAGCATTAAATGTTTTTTTGCATCTTCTATTAGTTTATAGCTAATAGGATATTTATATTCGCAATTTTTACTGCTTACTTCTAGCATTCCCTCTTTTTGCATCTTATTTTGATCATCTAGCGATATATTTTGCCAAATATCTTCAGTAAAATCGGGAGCGGGAGCTAAACATACAAGTCCTTTTATTTTATTAGGAAATCTTAAAGTTGCAAGGAGTGCTAGCCATCCTCCCATGCTTGAACCGACTAATATGGCCTCTGTATCTATTAATTTATCTAAAATGAGCGAGATTCCCTCTAACCAATTACTAATTGTTTGGTCCTCAAATCGTCCTGATGCATTTCCATGACCAAAATTATCAAAAACAATAAAATTATAATTGTTTTTTTTACAATAATCTATTAAATAAAGAGCTTTAGTTGATTGCATACTAGACATTAAGCCGTGTAAAAAAATTACAGATGGAATATTTGTATTAATTAGTCTATAATTATTATAGACAATAAATTTGTCTTGTGTTCTATTATAAAGCTTATACATTTTAAATAATTATTTTAATAGATTGAGATTTAATGCCTTTATTAAAGTCAAGTAAACGATACAATAAATATACGATTTTGCAAGTAGTTCCTGCTCTAGTTTCGGGAGGGGTTGAAAGAGGCACTATAGAAGTTGCAAAATATCTTAAAATTCTTGGTCATACTCCTATCATAATTTCAGCAGGTGGTACTTTAGTTAAAGAGTTAGATAAGGCAGATATATTGCATATTGAGATGAACAGTAGCAGTAAAAATCCTTTTGTAATTCTCAATAATGCAAGATTAATAGCAGCAATAATTAAAAAATATAATGTTGATATAGTTCATACAAGATCAAGGGCACCGGCATGGAGTTCATATTTAGCAACAAAATGGACAAATGCTAAGTTTTTGACTACTTTTCACGGGGTTTATAATATTCCGAATAGTTTTAAAAAATATTATAATAGTATAATGCTCAAAGGCGAGAAAGTTATTGCCGTGTCCAATTTTGTAAAACAACATTTGCTCGAAAACTATAAAGTTGATGCAAATAAAATAGTAGTCATTGAGCGTGGAGTGAATTATGATTATTTTACTCCAGCAAATTTAACACCGGAGAAACTTAAAAAATGTCGTGATAAATATGATGCACCGAGCAACGTGCCAATAATATTAATGCCTTCTAGAATGACAAGTTGGAAAGGACACCTTGTTTTAGTAGAAGCATTAAGTAAGTTAAAACATAGAGATTTTTATTGTTTGATGGTCGGTGATATATCTAGACATCCTAATTTTACTAATAGAGTAAAAGAGCTTATAGCTAATCTGAAACTTCAAAATAAAATTCAAATTTTTGGTAACGATTCAGATATAATAAATCTTTATGGAATTTCTGATATTATCGTTTCTGCCTCAATTGAGCCTGAAGCTTTCGGTCGTACTATTATAGAAGGGCAAGCAATGGAGAAGCTTGTTATTGCAACTAATATTGGTGGGGCAGTAGAAACAATAAATAATAATATAACTGGTTTCCACGTAAAACCCAATGATGCTGACGCATTAGCGCAGAAAATTGATTATTGTTTCTCGATTTTAGGTGCCGATTCTGCTAAGAAAATTCAAAAAGCAGCAAGACATACAGTAATTAATAATTTTTCTCTTGATCTAATGCTTAGAAAAAATCTTGAAGTCTATAAAGAAATCCTAAAAATGCCTATCATATAGTTAATTGATCTCTACTCAAGTAGCACGTTGCTCATCATCTTGCATATCTCTATTATATATTTTCTAATCCGCGCGTCTGTTACCAGTGGGGCTGGATTGGCTATAATTAAAATTTGATTATAATTGCATTAGTGAATGTTGAGAAATATGTTATATGGTTCGGCACAATGATTCTACATTATTCCTGCGAAAGCAGGAATAATAACTTTAATATTAATATATATTAGAATAAACAGATAAAAATAAGTTTTTATATGTTGAACTTTATTCCTACTTTCTGCGGGAATGACATTATAAACATTCTTAGAGTAGTGAACTTAATTTGTACAGAGTATTATGTATTAACGAGAATACAACTCAATTACTAAATGAACTTCTGCTTCAAAAGGATATGGCACATCAGAAAGAGCAGGAACTCTTAAATATTTACCGGTTAATGAAGGTACATCAAATGATAAGTAATTGGGAGTTGTTTGACCTTGTTTTAAAACAGATTCTTGAATAAGTGCTATCTGTTTTACGGATTCTTTAACTTCTACAACATCGCCTTCTTTTAGGCGTATACTTGCAATATCGGCTTTCTTACCGTTTAATTTAATATGACCGTGTGAAACTAATTGCCTTGCAGCAAAAATAGTTGGAGCTATATTCATTCTATAAACTACTGTATCAAGTCTACTTTCAAGTAGCCCAATAAAGTTTTCACCGGTATTACCTTTCATTTTTTGAGCAAGTGCAAAAATATTTCTAAATTGTTTTTCAGTGACACGACCGTAGTGGCATTTTAATCTTTGCTTAGCTTTTAAATGTAAACCGTAATCTGAAGTTTTAATCATGGTATTTTGCCCATGTTGTCCAGGACGATAATTTCGTGTATTGAAAGCATCCTTGCTATCACCCCATAGACTTACTCCAAGCCTTCTACTAGCTTTATATTTAGAACGAACAATTTTTGTCACTGAAATATCCTTAACTTTTATTTGAATCACAAGAAAATATATACATTTCTTGCATCAAAGTCAATCATTGATTTTTAACCTAAAACTTTTTATATTCAATTAAAAAATTATTTCATATGAGCTCCTTAATAAAGTCGATAAATTTAAATAAAATTAATCCACAGAGTACAGTTAAAGACTATATTTTACTTATGAAACCGCGTGTAATGTCGCTTGTAATTTTTACGGGTTTTGTAGGTATGTGGCTTGCTCCTTATTCTGTACATCCATTTATTGCTAGTATTGCAGTTGTTTGTATAGCTCTTGGTGCAGGTAGTGCAGGGGCAATTAATATGTGGTACGATAGAGATATCGATAGTTTAATGAAGCGTACTCAAACAAGACCTATAGTTAGAGGTGCTATAGAACCTGATGAGGCTTTATCTTTTGGTTTGATAACAGGATTTTTTGCAGTATTTTTTATGGCTTTATGTGTTAATCTGCTTGCATCCTTGTTACTGCTATTCACTATTTTTTATTATATCTTTATTTATACTATTTGGTTAAAGCGTCGTTCCATACAAAATATCGTTATTGGTGGAGTATCGGGGGCATTGCCTCCTGTGATAGGTTATGCAGCAGTAAGTAATACTATAGCTCTTCAGTCAGTTATATTATTTTTAATTATCTTTATTTGGACGCCACCACATTCATGGTCTCTCGCTTTATTCTGTAATGAAGATTATAAAGACTGTAAAGTACCGATGATGCCTGCAATAAAAGGACCTTTATATACTAAAAAACAAATTCTAATTTACAGCATTTTATTACTTATTGTTTCGCTGATGCCTTTTTTTATCGGAATGAGTAATTTTATATATTTAATAATTTCTGGTATTCTTGGATTAGTATTTCTATATTATGTCGGTTCTTTATTCTATGATACCCCTGATAACAAACAGGCTAAAAGACTTTTTGTTTACTCAATATTTTATTTGTTTTTTATATTTTTATTTTTATACTTAACTAACACTATAATCCGTATTAGCTGAGAGGTAGGAGTATGGGTTACTTTTATGGAAGATAAAGTTGCAACCCAAATTGAAGAAATAATTCTGTTAATTTGCATTTAGCTAATGTTTTTTCTTTCAAACCTGTTAGTCATTTCCTCTACAAAGTGCATATGGTCTAAAATTTATTATTACGTTTTTATAATGAAATACCGCTTTCATAATATTACGATAATCACAGTTATTTCCTGATAAAAAAGCTATTTTATCATAACTATCCAGTAATAATAATACTTGATCTTTAATCACTTATATTTATTAATTCTTGTGGTTTTTTAAATATAGACAATAATAAATGAAACAACCGAGTTTATCTTGATGTAATTCCGTAGTTTGATATTTTTGGATATAATTTGCATTTAATAATTTTTTCAACGTAATTCTACATACGGTAATTAAACTTTTCATTTCATAATTTTTCTTTTTCCCATTTATACGAAATATTATGTAGTAAAATCATATTTCCTACTCCTACAACGCCTAATAATAATATTTTCCCTATATTCGTTTGGATTATGTTTTTTCTTTATCATTTTAGTTTTTTATATTATTAGTAAATATAACTTGAATTAGGGATGATTTATAGGCAATATTTTATTTTTTTTTTGAGAATAGATTATGACTCAAGATGAAATTGCAGAGTTATTTAAAAATGTGTCAATTTACATCACAGATGTAAATATAAATATGCACAAGACAATCCACGAAAATTTGTTGAAATTGATCTTGAAGAACTTTCAAGTTTTGTCAAAACTTATAGTTAAAATGAAAAGTATAACAACAGAGACGCTGAAGTTTTTCATAGCTTAAGTTCTATTTTAATGAGAACTCAATAAGATAATGCGATTAAATCATTAAAGAAACCTATTGTACTAGGTCCAAATAGAGCATTCTCTCATGAAGAGTCTTTATTAGTTTAGATAGCATAAAGCCAGAAGACGTAGTGGCCTCTATCACAGAGAGTTATCATGTTAAATCCAAATAGGAAAGCATTATATGAAGACCTTATTATTTTGTTAAAAAAGGTGAATTATAATGAATAGGCAGCAAAATTACTGAAATGATTTAAGATTTTCCTAAAAAGATAGCTAGTTTTGTATTAGATACTGATGAAATGAAGTATTTGTATTTATTAGGTTTGCTACAGGAATAACTGTATCAAAACAGTTTCTTCAATCATTTTTGTAGAAGCTTATTTACATGGTCTGCTTGTTGGTTTTTCAGCCTAATATTGCTTTGTGCCTCTACATTTGAATCCTTTTTTTTTCTAATGCCTAAAGTATCTTGAATAATATTTTTAGGTTTCTTCTCTCCACGTTTAAAGTCTTTAATAACGCTATTAAAAATATTTTTGACTAAATATGTCTGCAGAGCCTGAATATCTAGCTTATGCTGTGGGTTGTTTATAAATCCGTATAATTTAACGGCTATAGGCGGTAAATCAGCAATAGTAACACTTGCACTAATATCCATCATATATTGTGGTAAGTTAATTTGACCACTTGCATTTGCTTTGGCAGGTGAAGCATCTACACTGCATTTGTTTAACTTAAGCTTGCCTTTTATTATATTCCCGCTTGCAATTAAATTTTTAAAAGATATAGAACCATCGCTAAAGGAGTTGTTAATAAGTTGCAATACTCCTTCAGTATTTTTAGCATTATTTACTGCATGTGCAATTCTATTTAAACCAAGTCTGCTTATTTTCCCATTATCACTATTTACGTTAAATTGTCCGTTTAGATTATTAACATATATATAAACACTATTACCGCTTAGAGTACAAATCGGCTTTAAAGCTTAGTAGCCCATCAGTTATTTTTGTTTTACCCGATTGTGTAGTTAAATTTTTAAGATAGGCATTATTTAAATTGATTTTAATTGCAATATTTTGATTTTTGCCTGAATTTATAAAACCTGTGCTATTAAGTTCACCGCCATAAATACTAGCATTAACTGAAGTAATATTGAGCTTACCGCTGGTGATATTTAATTTTGTTTTTAAATTATTTATTATTAATGAGTCATTAGTTAATTTATCAATACTAGCGGATATTTGTCCTTCAATTTCATTTAAAAATCCTAAGTTAATAGGATTATTTGACCAAGGAGAATTATTTTCTGGGGGCTGTATATTTTGATCATTAGTTTTATTTGGAGCAGCAGTATTGTTATTACTTGCAATAATTTTTGACAAATTCACTAATGGACTATATAAGTTAAGGTTAAAATGTGGTTTTTGGGTTGCTAAATGAATGTCGCCTTTAATATACATATGAGTATTAAAAGCAGATATTTTATTATTGATATGGAAAGTATCTTTAACTTTTTGTACTTCCCCATTTAGTTGCAATACGATTTAGATTATTTACTCCAAGTAAAGTCATAAACGACTCAAAATTATTAATTTTTATATGGTGGAAAATAGTTATATTTTGTGTTAAGTTTTGAAGCTCAATATCTCCGGTGAGATGACTATTTGCAGCCGACAAGTTAATATTTTGCAGTTTTATTGCTTGGGAATTATAAACTACACTAGAAGTAAGTATAAGTTTTTGGTTAATAATAGGAGGTAATTTATCGGTCTTTAGCTTTAGAGCATCAAGTATAGGTTTTAAACTATCTGTTTGTAGCAGAATATTTGTCTTATCTAAATTAGCACTAATCTCAGTTATAATGTTACCTGGATTTATAATAATACTTGATTTTAGGTTATTACGCTCTACATCATAATTTGTATTTGCTAATAATTCTATATTTGTATAATTAAGTCTTGTATCTTTAATAGCTATGTTTTTACTATCGGCAGTAATTGCCGTAGTGAGCTCATAGTTATTGTGTAAGTCAGTAGGTATACCTAAAGTTTTAGTATTGCCTTTAATATTTGCTTTACCTGTAAAAGAATTATTTTCACTATCAAATTTTCCTTCAATTTTAATTTTTTCACTGGCAAGATTAATATCGGCACTTAACGTAATTATTGTCCCGATTTCTGCAATATTGCCATCTATATTAATCTGCTGTTCCAAAGCTTGTAAAGCTAAAGTGAAATCTATAGGCCCTTTAAGGCTTTTAATTTTAGTATCTAAGTAAATATTGTTAAATATTCTCTCATTATTTTTTTCTATATATATTACTTTGCCGTCTATAATTTTGAAATGACTAATCAAAATAGGAAGTTCTAACTCAGTTTTAGTATTATTGGATTCTGCAGAGTTGACGTTATTTATTTTAAAGTTATTATTAGGTATAGCAAATTGCCAATTTTTGTCCATTATTTAAAACTTCTAGGTTTATAATAGGTTTATGCAGTTCTATAGAATCTACTTCAATTGCTCCTCTAAAAAGAGAGAAAAGCTGCAATGACGCTTTAGCACATTCAATGGAAACTAAATAAGGTTCCTTTGTGTCGTCTATTGATGATAATTTAATTTTTAATAGTGATATTGTAGGATTCGGTAATAAAAATAATTTTATATCGCCATTAATAGTTAAATCTCTATTTATAGCATATTTGACTTTATCTATTATTACTCCTTTATAATTATTTAAAGGAATAAAGAAAGGAATAATAATTAATAACAATATTATACTTATAATACTAAGTAAGTATTTTAAAGTTTTAGGCATAGAGCTTATTAAGCTTCATATAATTTACTAATTTTTAGTTTTAATATCAATGATATTTATATCTAATAAATTAAAGTATGATAAGATTATACTTAGTACATTTGAAAATCCTTTCGTCGCTAGAGAGTTTTCAGATTCATTTACCGTTTTATATCAAAGATTTACTCTTGTGTGAAACTCTTAAAATGGAAAGTATAGTTTTATAGAACCTAACCTTAGAAGTCTATATTGTATATTTTATTTCCTGCTAAATTTGACTGTAAAGACTGTTAATTATTGTTATTATTAGCACATCAAAGTAAATCTGATCATTACATGGTTTGTCGCTTGTTTAAGTATATGTTAAAAATAGGAAAATTCCTTTTATATCTGTTGGTGTTTTATAATACGAAAATATAATGCTCCTCAAAATTTATAGAAGTTGTGTGATCATAGTGGACTTGAAAAAATTATTTAGTCTAGAATTTTATATTTTGTATGCAATATTAAGTATATGAAATAAGCATAATTTATTAAAAAGATGAAATGAGATAGCTGACATTTGCACTAAGTTTACCGAGGTTAATATTGGCATTGATTTATATAGAGCTAATTTTATACTATACTTTGACCGAAATTGATCAAAATGATATAATTGAAAATACTTTAATTATATTTAAACCCTGAAGAAGGAGAAGAAATTATTGGAAGTATTGTTGTATATCATTTAGGAGCAATAAGGTATCGAGAAAGGTAGAGGACAAGAAAAAATAATGCTAGTTAAAACAATGCTAATGTTGAATTTACCAGTTTTACAAAAGGAGAAATTGCAGCATTGCGAAAACAACTCTAAAAAATTAAGAGATTGAATCATTAAAATAAATTGTTCAAGCTTCTCTTTTATAGTTTAAAATCCCATAATTTTTAGTTATAACAGGAAAAAATTCTTTATTGAAAGGTAATAATTCAGTTGTTTGGTCTAAAAATTCTATTTCAATTATATCACCAGCACCAAAATTAAGAATATTTTTAATTTTGCCTACTTTTTTATGATCTTGATCTAATATAGTGAGATGATTTAAATCCGCTATATAAAATTCATCTTCTTCTAGTTTCGGTAAACTTGCTCTTAAGCAAAATAGTTTATAGCCTTTTAAATTTGCGGCTTCATTGCGAGTAGCTATATCATTAAATGTGCAAATTAATTCTCCTTTGGCATTTTGGCTCATTAGCTTAATATTTATATTTTCTCCTGATGCATTTACTAAATTTCTTTCAAGAATTTTTGTATTAGGGACAGTAAAAGATTTTAAAATTACATGACCTTTAATTCCGTGACATGATTTTATTACACCGACTAAAATTAAATTTTCTAAAGAATGCATTAATTTACCTTCAAATTTTAATAGTTATATAATAATATATTTAAAAACTTTTTTACAGACATGATAAAAAAAATAGCTGCCGGCATCATAATTTGTTTCTCATTATTGTTATTTATAATTTTTGGTGCATTATCTTTTGTTAATTATAGTGCTGTGACTAATGATCTTACTAGTCATTTAGGAATTGCGAAGGAAAATATTGGGAAAATAAAGATAAGTAAATTTCCTTTGCCCTATTTAATTATTGAGTTGATAAGGGAAGAAGGAATGCTAACTTTAGAGCAGATTAAAATTTATTTTTCGTTGTGGTCGCTCATAAAATTTAATCCTAAAATTAATAAAATAGATATATTGGATGCTAAATTTTATTCAAATTCTAATTTATTAAATATTTATAATCATGAAGAGTTAATAAAGAATTTCTTTAAATATAAATTACAAAATATAAATCTAAATGTTACTAATTTAAGTATTATTAATAAACAAGATTATTCTGTTTTAAATTTTGATAATTGTATATTAAAAAAAGTAAATGCTTTATCGTCTAATTACATATTTAGCACTACAAGTAGCTATATAGGTAAAATTTCAGGTTCAATTAATAAACATGACGATACAGTAGATTTTAGTCTTAATATTGATAATAATGATTATGATTTTAAGTTATCACAAATTTACAAAGATTTTAAGCTTACTAGCGGTAGCGGTGAATATCAAATTAAAAATTTAGCATCGGTAATATACAGTATATTACCGGATTTACAACATCTTTTTAATAAATTTAATCAAAATGAGGCAGTAAACGTTAAATTTAATATTTCAAATAATGAAGATGCAATAGAGCTAAAAGACATAGTAATAGTATCGTCTGTTATTATCGGTAACGGATTTGTTAACATTGCTAAAAATGATAATATTACTACTAATGTGAAACTAAATTTCCCTAAAATAGATTTAAGCTTGTTACTTGCTCCAAATGCAATGGTAACATTTAATACTGCTCCTTCAAATGTTAGATTTATTTTTGCTGATAAATTACTGAAAACAGACGTAACAATTGATGAAATAATTTTAAGTAATAATGAAGCATTAGAAAAAATAGTCTTTTCTTCTAACTTATTAAAAGGTACTTTAAAGATAAATGAGTTGTCAGGCAATATTAAGTCAGGCGGGGTATTTAAGCTTACAGGTAGTGTAACACAGAATGCTGTTAGAAGTATATTCGATGGGCAGCTATATTTAAAGCACAACGATATAAATTTGCTACTAAATATTTTAGGATTTAATGATGTTACTATTAAAGAAGCTATTCCTTTTAGTTTAGAGTCAGATTTAAAACTTACTTTAATAGATTTATTTTTTAAAAATTTATTACTTAAAACGGATAATTTAAATTTATCAGGAAATTTTTCTAGTAAATTGATTGCTCAAACACCTCGGCTAGATGCTACGCTTAATATATCTTCGCTTGACTTAAGAAGTCAAACATATCCAATAATTTCGCCGCTTATCGAATTTATAAAAAATTTAACTAAAGATATGAAGTCTCTAGATTATCCAAGTAAATTTATTCCTATTAGAACAATAGGATATTTAGCTAATTTAGATATTTTGATTGATAGCGTTAAGTATAACGATCATATATTTGACAAAATAAATTTGCTTGCTAAAATCGTACCATCTAATATCAAAATTAGTAATTTAGATTTTAAAACTGCTAACAACTATTTATCAACTAGCTGGAATTTAGATGTATCAAATGTATTGCCGTCTTTAACTGTAGAAATTAAGGATGGTACTCTTACTACTAATTTATTATCACCGTCAGGAATGCTTAATTTAAGAAATAAGTTAGTAAATGATTATAGTTTAGATAAAGCTATCTTACAAGTTTTCGGTACGTTGTCAACATTATCACATAATGATTTGATATTGAAAAATGTTAAATTTTATATAGCAAATAATAATAATCTATTGCAATTCAATAATATTGAAGCAGAATTATTGGGCGGCAAGTTTCAAGGTAGCGGCAATATTTTATTGGAGCCTTATTCTATAAATTTTGTATATGCCTTAAATACAATAGATTTAGGTAAAGTTGCGGCTCTTATGCCTAAAAAAATATTTACTACAATGAGTGGAGCAGTAAGTATAAGCGGTAGTTTAGAGACTAATGGTTGTACACTTCAAAGCCAGTTATATAACCTTACTACCAAATCACAATTTGCTATAAACAATATAGATATTCATAACTTTGCAATTGATTCTTTTATAGAAAAAATTAATACAACTGATTATAAGATCCAGAATTTAGATAAAGATATAAATAATGCTATAACTACAGGACAAGAAAATATTAGAGGTATAAGCGGTGATATTGACCTACAAAAAGGTATTGCCCTTTTAAAGAAAGTAAAATTTACAACACAATATAGTAGCGGTGCAGCCTCTTTTGCAATTAATATATATAATTTTGATATAGATGCATCTAGTATTTTATCATTTTATGTGCCGGCAAGGCTTGTTAATTTAAATACATCAAATATGAGTTCTGATAAAGATATTTTGGCACATCTTAATATAAAAATGCAAGGGAGTGTTTTTGCTCCTAAGAAGACTTTCGATAGTAGTGATCTAAAAAAAATACTGATACCACAAACACAAGAAGCTACTAATTCAGTTAACTATTAAAGAATAAAAAATAAATGACTAATACAAAAATTTTAGAAGAAAATATTAGCTTTGAAGAAGCTTTAAAAGAGCTTGAGGCGATTGTAAAAAAAATAGATAGTGGGCAAGAGAGTCTAGAGACAGCAGTTAATAGCTTCGAAAGAGGCATTTTACTTAAGAATCATTGTGAAAAGAAACTAAAAGAAGCTCGGTTAAAAATTGAAAAAATTACTAAACTTGCCGATTCTACAGTGGTTTTAGAAGAGACAGAGATTTAGAAAGTTGTATATATCGTTTCCATATAGGTGGAAGTCCATAATCTATTGATAAAAATTACACTTTAATTGACAAAATGTTTGATCATATTTTTTATAAAGTTCATAATATTGTTTTAGCTTTTGTAGGGATGTTTATATTTAACGCAATAAATTATTCCTAATAATTTTCAAAAAGAAGAATTTGGAAGCCTTGGAGGATTTTTATCGGGAGCAGTTGGTATTTATGTTATGTAGTGTCAACAATTAATGTATTAATTTATTTGCTTAGTAATTTTAATAAAGCACAAGAAGGGGTGGCAGTAAAATCTATAGTGTTGATAAGGCTTGTAGATAGTATAGGTTGGTTTCTCCATGAAATGAGCTCTGCAATTTATCTAGATATTTAAAACGGAAGATGTTATTGCAGTGTGAATGGCAATGAATAAAAGGCTGTAATAATAAAATCAAATCATAAAGCTCTTAGTTTTCTTCAAGATATTAATAAGCGACTTCAAGCTTATCAATTAAATGAGTAAATGCAGATATTTATTTAAAAAGAAATAATTAAAGAGATACAAGAGCTCTATACTGTGAGGTAACATAGAGTTTAAATATCCTATTTTAATGTTGGAAGTTATATTTATATAATGACTATTATTAATTTTACTTTTGTTTGTATGCTTGGTACTAAATTTTATCTACATAAGATTTCGGTTGCTTGATTTTGTATTACTGTATCATCAATGCTTTTTTTAGACAAATCTTTTTGAGGTTTCTGTACCGTTAATCAATATAATCTTATTAAGGCTAGAAATTATATTGAGAGATTAAATTAGTCCTATCTGTAACGACATAACGCCATAGTTTATCGGTACCTTTGGTAATACCTATACGGGCGGTAGTAGAGTAGGGGAGCGTTAAGCCGATATCTCCAACAAAAAATTTGTTGTTATTAATAAGATCGCATTTATTATGAGATATATTAATTCCTAAATATTTACATAATTTACCTGGACCATTTAAGTATATATTCTTAGGTGAAATAACATGTACTCCTCTTATTAACGCTGCTGCAGGAAAACCATCAGTTTCGGTTATGAAATTTAAACAATAATACATTCCGTAAATGAGATAAACATAGCTAAAACCTGCAGGACCGAACATTACATCTGTTCTTTTTGTACGACCTCTTGCAGCATGGCAAGCAGGATCGTCCTGACCTATATAGCTTTCTGTTTCAGTAATGATAGCTGTTTTACCTTGAAAATATATAACCTTACCGATTAACTCAGTGCTTACTAAGTTAGTGTCTCTTGAGAAGAATTCACGGGATAAAGGGATTAGATTCATTATATATAATATAGTAAAAATTGATGTTGAACGTATAGCATTGTATTTACCAAAAGCATATCGATGTCATTCCTAGTTAAAAGCGATAGGATCTTATATATCTTTAAAAGTACCAAATTATTTTGGTTCCTTATTATTTACTGAATTCCTTTTTTCTCGGGAATGACATTGAATTTCTGTATCATACAATAAAGTTCCGTTATAGAACGGTTGGCATTTGATAATTCTTTTAAAAGTACTCCATAATCCTAGTAGGCTACCATCTAGTATTATAGCCTCTTTAGCATATTCGGAACAAGTAGGGTGAAAGCGACAATTCGTGCCAAGTAATGGGGAAATGAAATATTGATAAAACCTAATTAGTAGTAAAAGTATTTTAGTCATTTTGCAGCTTATCTATAATATTTTCCATTTTTTCTTGAGTTAGATCTTCATAATAATCATCATTGATTTGTACGACCGGTGCATTAATACATGCTCCCAAACATTCGATCTCAATTAAGCTAAATTTCTGATCTTTTGTCACTTCTTTTTCTTTTATACCAAGTTTTTTCTCACAAGTTTTTATGATATCGCTACTACCACGTAGCCAGCAAGGGGTAGTAGTACATACTTGAATATGATATTTACCGACGGGCTTTAAATTAAACATAGTATAGAAAGTTGCAACTTCATAAGCACGTATATAAGGCATTCCTAGCATATTTGCAACATATTCGATAGCAGGGATAGATAGCCAACCGCCGTTTTGACGCTGTGCTAGATCAAGCAGCGGTAATATAGCACTCCTTTTTCCATGTGGTGGATATTTTTTGACAATATCTTCTGCTAGATTTAAATTTTTCTTATCAAATATAAAACTTGTAATTTTTGTATCCATATATTACTTATGTCATTTCTGTGCTTTTGTATGTTATTCCTGTGAAAGCAGGAATCCAACAATTTATTCAATTAAATCTTTCCATTCAGGATTAGTTTTTTAAGTCTATTTTCTAACTACGCTTCCATTTTTTAAGTTTTTTTGTCTTGTCAGTGCTTCTTTAAATATTAGTACATTCTTCTTTATCAACAAGCTTTATAATATATTTTGTGAGGTAAAACCTTGGATTGTTTTTTGTTTATGTTCATAATCACAATATATTATATTATTAGTAATACCAATATATTAAGTACTATTGCAATTAGAACATAATAAATCCCCAATACATTTTTATTATTTAGTTTTATTTACTGGATTCCTGTTTTCGCAGGCATGGTAAAAGACTATGGGAATGAAGTCAACCAACTAACAATAATCATCTATCTATTTCTCCAAATACAATATCAAGCGTGGCTATAATAGTAATAACATCTGCCATTAAATGACCTTTAGACATAAAAGCCAGTCCTTGCAAATGAGCAAATCCAGGGGCTTTAATTCGGCATCTATAAGGTCGGTTGTGGCCGGTTGAATATAAATATACTCCGAACTCGCCTTTAGGAGCTTCTACGGCTTTATAGGTTTCCCCTGCAGGAACGTTATAACCTTCAGTATAAAGCTTAAAGTGATGGATCATCGCTTCCATAGATTCCTTCATTTTTGCTCTTGTCGGTGGTGTTAATTTAGTATCATTAGTTTTAACTGCACCTTTCGGCATTTTTGCTATACATTGCTTGATTATTTTGATTGATTCATACATTTCAAGCATACGGATAAGATACCTGTCGTAACAATCACCATTTTTACCTATAGGTATTTCAAAGTCTATTTCATCATATATGTCATAAGGGTTTGACTTACGTAAATCCCAAGCTATACCTGAACCTCTAAGCATAGGTCCTGAAAAACCCCAATCCATTGCTTCTTTC
Source organism: Rickettsia sp. Oklahoma-10 (assembly GCF_039954865.1). NCBI lineage: Bacteria > Pseudomonadati > Pseudomonadota > Alphaproteobacteria > Rickettsiales > Rickettsiaceae > Rickettsia > Rickettsia oklahomensis. The sequence goes on from NZ_CP157197.1 coordinate 786,466, forward strand.
TGTGAAACAACACCAATATCTACTAAACGTTGTTTCCATAATCTATTTTCATTTAGTAGGGTTTCAATATCATGAAGTTTAGAAGGAAAATGTTCTATAAATTTGTCTATATCCTCAAGTAAACCGTCAGGTAAATCTGTAGCAACCCCGCCTGGTTTAAAGTAGTTTGCATGCATGCGAGAGCCGGAAACGCGTTCGTAAAACTCCATGATTTTTTCACGTTCTTCAAATAGCCATAATAAAGGAGTAGTAGCTCCGACATCTAAAGCTTGGCTACCTATATTTAAAGTATGGTTCAAAATTCTTGTTAATTCCGAAAATAATACTCTGATAAATTGAGCTCTTCTTGGTACTTCACACTTTAATAATGACTCGACAGCTAGAGCAAATGCATGCTCTTGACACATTGGTGAAACGTAGTCAAGGCGATCAAAATAAGGTATAGCCTGCAAATATGTTTTATGCTCAATAAGCTTTTCAGTTCCTCTATGTAGTAACCCTATATGAGGATCGGTATTATTTACTACTTCCCCGTCCATTTCAAGGATTAATCTTAAAACTCCATGAGTTGCCGGATGCTGTGGGCCAAGATTGAGAGTTATAGTTTTGATGTCGTTAATCATAGTAGCCGTTATTGCAAGAAGCCGTAGGCGACAAGGCAATCCATTTAAATAATTTCATCATATAGTCTTTCCATTTATATTCGTTTGCTCAATTAAATTACGCTTTTTTGCTCTTGTGCCAGATTTAATTTATTTTTTTCTAGTTATTGTAGAATCCATGGTTTCATGCATTTAATAAAATACTGGTCATATTTTTACTAAACCGATAGTTGTTTTCATATATACGTTTGATAAGATTAGAAGTTACTCCTACGTAAATAGTATCATTGCGTTTATAATATATACAGTCAGTTTATTTTATAATTTTTCTGAATTGCTGCACTTCTTGCATTTGCTCGCAATGACTATTTTATATCTACACTGTTTTTCTTTGCCTTCTTATCCTCAGTTAAAACATAAGTAGGGCTGTGCCAGTGAGAGCTAAAATCAAACTCACGATATTTTATGTCTAAATCAACTGGCTCATAAGCTACTTTCTTTAATTTTTCATTATACTTAACTTGTGTATAACCGGTTAACGGAAAATCTTTACGTAATGGATGTCCCTCAAATTCATAATCGGTTAGTATACGTCTTTTATCATCATTCCCGTCAAAATTTACTCCGTACATATCATAAACTTCACGCTCATACCAACAAGCAGCATTAAATATATTTATTGCTGAAGGTATGCTTTCTTCTTCAGAGACATCTACTTTTATTATAAGACGCTTGTTTAATTTTAGGCTTAGTAAATTATATACTACTTCAAATCTTTTGTCTCTGTCAGGAAAATCAGCTCCGAATAAATCAGTAAGTATAGTAAAACGTAATTCTTCCGATTCTTTTAAAGCCTTTAAAAGCGGTAATAAATAATTTGGTTTGACGTTATAAGCTAAATAGTCTTTAACCGTGACATGGGTTATCAGTATTCTAGATTTAGCAGCAAGTTTCTCAATCAGTTTGTCTAGCGTCATACTTAAAACCTGTAGTGCGTTTAATTTTTTTTTGTAACTGCATCAGTCCGTAAATTAATGCTTCGGCAGTAGGGGGGCAGCCAGGGATATATACGTCAACTGGTACGATTCTATCGCAGCCGCGTACTACCGCATAGGAAAAATGATAATACCCACCACCGTTAGCACAGCTACCCATTGAAAGCACCCATTTAGGCTCGGCCATTTGGTCATATACTTTACGTAAAGCCGGTGCCATTTTATTAGTGAGCGTACCTGCAACTATCATAAGATCAGACTGTCTTGGGCTTGGTCTGAACAACATACCAAAGCGATCCATATCATACCTACTGGCTGCTGCCTGCATCATTTCCACTGCACAACAAGCAAGGCCAAAGGTCATTGGCCATAAGGAATTAGCTCTTGCCCACCCTATAACATCATCAACTTTAGTTAGTAAGAATCCCCGATTTGAGAGTTCATTGTTAAGTAGCTCGTCCTCCTTATAAAAACTATTTTTCATATTACTACCAATCTAATGCTCCTTTTTTCCATTCGTATATGAACCCAATAATAAGTACGAATAAGAAAAACATCATTGAAAAAAAGCCTATTTTACCTATTGTATTAAGGCTAATAGCCCAAGGTACTAAAAATGCGATTTCAAGGTCAAAGATAATAAATAAAATGGCAACTAAGTAAAAACGTATGTCAAATTTTGATCTTGCATCGCTAAAAGGCTCAAAACCGCACTCATAAGGTTCTAGCTTATCTTTATTATATTTCTTTATTGATAATAGGTTAGGTAGAATCATTATTAAACTGGAAACCAATATCGCAATACCACAAAATATAGCAATTGGTAGATATTCCTGTAAAAATTCTGAGTTTTGTAGCATATGTTTGTATTATGTAATTCTAGACATTGTTTATGTCATTCATAGCTGAAAGCAGGAGTCCAGTAAAGCATATAAAAAACTTGTTTTGATATGCTTTTTTCAAATATGTATAAATATTCTTATTAGAATATTTATTCTGGATTTCCACTTTCGTAGGAATAACATAGAACTCTGACTTCTATATCTATACCAAATATTATGAATTATCAACGACAATATCAGGTTTAACTAGTAACTTCATTAAAACTAGTACCCAAATACCGCTTGATATCCACCATATTTGCCAAATATTATATGAAATCATCCCTATAATATAATAATTTATAAAGCATGCATAAGCAGCTGCTCTGAAATCATTATTCTTTATGTTATCAATTTGCTTTAAGCATTTATAGATTAAGCTTAAAAATAATATTAGCCCTATTATACCAAGTTCAAGATTAATTTGTAATATATTATTATGAGGATGAAGCGGCAAAGGATGCCATGTTTCTCCTTTATAATTGATCATTTCATTGTCTGTGACTTCGATATATTTAGAAGAAGCAAAACCATAGCCTAAAATCGGCTTTTTAATGATTTTGTTTGCGACGAAATGCCAAATAAATAAGCGATGAGCAGCCGATGCTTGAGTTGTTAAATATTTTTGAGATAAATATTGCGGCTCTATTTGTTGTGCTATAACAGGGAATAGTAACGAGCCGGTAATTAAAATTATTGCAATTAATTTGAAAAATATCAGCTTTATAAATCTTGCTATAATGAATATTATTCCGCCTATACTGAATCCTAAAAAACTTGCTAGACTATCGGACGACTTAAGTAAATAAAGCACTAATACATATAGCATTAATGCATGTCTTCTTTTACCGCTAGAGAGTAAAATTATAATAGTAGTCCATGCAGTAATTGAAAGTAAAGCACAGCCCCGATCTAACATATATAAGTCAAAACTAGCTTTAAATATTTTAGTTAAAAAACCATGAGAAGAATATTCTATGAAGAATAATAATATTGCTGCCAAAATTCCGTATATTAAGGCTTTTTTGAGCTGTAAGCGATTTTGAAAAGGAGTAGAATTACTAACTGTAAATCCAAGGAATAAGATTATAAAAACTTGAGTAAAAGTAGCGAAACTATTAATAAGGTGAATTGCAAATAAACAAGATATTAAACACCAGCCGGCGAATAATAGTGTTATACTGTGGCCTCGCCACGGTATCCAGTCTTTTTTAATTTTTAACTGGATACTGCGATCAAGTCGTGGTATAAAATTGTTACTGCATTCCTGCCTACATGGGAATGACATAGACATTTGTTGTAGGGTGTTTCGTATAACAACACTCAGTAAAAAAATTGTAACTAGAGCTGCAGCTGATAAGCCAGCAAGCATCCCAAAGCTAGGAATTAAAAATATTAAACTTGAAATTAAATATTGCATCTAAAAACAATCTTTAGCAAAAATTTCGTAAATTGGGTGTTCAAGTGTTGAAAGTGAAATACTTGAAGAGGTCATCCATCCTTGAAAAATTACATTAGGATCTTCATCAATCTTATATTCTGTTATGGTCATCAACAAATAATTATCTTCATTATACGGATCAAGATTTTTTGTACATTTGTGTAATTTGATTTTTATATTACCGAAATATTTTTCCTCGCCAACTTTAAAATTAATTTCTTCAGAAGTGGCAGTAATTTTATTTAGAGCAATAATTTTACCGTTTGTATAATTCTTAAATTTAGAACTATTATTAATATTATTGTTTGGATGTAAAACAGGATGATTGTAATCAATAGGGATAAATACATCATTTTCAATATCTTCGGTTGTAGTAACCGATTCTAAATTTTCTGCGAATATAGGAAAATTAATGTATATAGTAATGATAAAAATAATTCTTAGTAATTTCATAAATAAACATATTTTTTTAAAATTATATACTATAGAGCATTAATCGCAACTAAGATTTGTCTTAATGTACTATATTAATTATGTTATTCCTGCCTATGTGGGAATGACATAAAAATATAAAGGAATGACAATTAAACCACATATGATCCACTCCAAGAACTCTTAAATTCTATTTAACGATAAAACAGGATTTGCATAGCTTTATAATTAAGGTATTTAATACTATTAATCCTGTTGAATACTATCAAGTAAACATATAAGAATGATTATTGCCGTGCAAAGTGGTGATATTAATCATTTAATAATTGATATACTGCATCAAGGAGTTTAAGTTAGCGTTGCTTAGTCTGCTTATTTACTTGAGGCTAATCATTTAGCAGTTGGCTATTCACAGATATCAAGTATTCGCTAGATTATCAGTTTATTTTAAATTCCAATTGGTATAATGAGCTTTTTTCAAATAATATCCTCAGTAAAATCTATAAATCAAAAAAGTAAATTTTTAACTACTGCTAACGGCTTTAGATTTGCAACATCAGGTTTGGAGGATCGGTAACAGGTGAGGGTGGTATATACTTCATTATCGATGATACTTTAATCCTAAGTAGATTTACGCTTGGTTTGAGCAAACTTTTTAGTAGGATAAATAATCGTAATTGTAGTGCTATAGTTTTAGTGATATAGGATTTATCCATTTTAGTTACTTAGTAATAGCACAATTTATAGCATCATTTAAGAATTCCGGCGATTCGCTTCAAGATTATTCCTTTAAACTAATAACTAATAATAGAGATAAAGAATATCAATATCTTAATGGTGAAATATTAGATAGTTCTAAAGAACCTTCTGATTGATTAGCAAAAGTAGAGCAGGGAATAGGTAGCTATAATTTATTATAATGTCCGATATTTACAAATACGATAACTATAATATATAAGATGCTAGTTTTTATGCAAATCTACCTGCAAGATTTGATGATTTATATGCAGAGTTGGGATACGGTAATTAAAATTCTGAAGATCCCAATTATAGTGTTTGCACTATATTGGGAATTTTAGACCAGAGATATTATTTAGTATAATGAGTGCAGAACATGATTAACTCTCTTAATTTGAAAAATATAACGGGGAAATTAGTTGCAGAATATCAAGTAAGATTTATATTAATCCAGATAAAGCAAGTGGTTAATCATTGATTCAAGATATAGTGTTTTTAAATAATGATATTAGAGTGATTATGTTAAGCTGAGGCTTAATATAAGTTACAAGGTGTGCTTCGGTAGTTCCTTTATTGCAATTAAATAATCTTTTAATAACTAAATAATCAAGCATAATTTTAAAGGAATTGCTAAATTTTCCTCATATTACAAATGAATATATAGTAGATTCTGTTAGCAAGTTCTTGAATTTTATAACAGATGAATAGTTTAAATATCCTGTAAGGATTAGGAGTTGAGTATAAAAATAGTTGCTTTTTTGGGTGGATATTATTAATATTTACTATCATTCTGTTTGTCAAGCTGCAATCAAGTTGTGGAGATGATAAGAAGGAAGAATCCTACCTACGACAATACTTTTACAGTATTATAAATATTTCAGGCTGGGTAGCAAAGTGGTAATGCCGTGGACTGCAAATCCTCTATTCGTCGGTTCGATTCCGACCCTGGCCTCCATTATAGAAATTAAAAAATCTTATGAAATTTATTTCGCAATTCCTAGAAATGCTTTTAGCCGAAAGAGCGCTGTCAAAAAATTCTATACTTAGTTATAAGCGTGACTTATTGGACTTTCAAAATTATCTTGCTAAACAAAAATTATCCGAATTAAATATAAACACAGAAAATATCAGAAATTGGATTGAGTATTTAGCAGGTAATGATTTACACGCTCGTTCTATCAATCGAAAAATCTCAACTATAAAAAGTTATTATGAATTTTTAATTAGCGAAAATCATACTGCTTTTAATCCGGTTCTTAACGTCGATTTACCGAAATATCAAAATAAGCTTCCTAAAATATTGTCTATAGATCAAATTAAATCGTTACTTGAATATTGCTCCCAAGATTCTACGCCGGAAGGGATCAGGCTTAATGCAATGATTCATTTGCTTTATGCTAGTGGTCTTAGAGTCTCAGAGCTGGTTAGTCTTAAACTTGTTGATATTTTTAATAAAATGTCAGGAGAGGTGAAGAAAGTATTTTCTGTGCTGGGTAAAGGTAATAAGGAAAGAGTCGTAGTAATAAATGAAAAGGCAGTTATTAGTATTGTTCAATATCTTGCAATTAGAGATATTTTTGTAAATAAAGCAAAACCCAAAAATCTAATTTATTTATTTCCTTCATCATCTATTGCCGGTTATATGACTAGGCAAAATTTTGCGATTTTGTTAAAATCTGCCGCTCTTTATGCAGGGCTTAACCCTGAGCATATTTCTCCGCATATATTGCGCCATAGCTTTGCAAGTCATTTACTTGAGGGCGGAGCAGACTTAAGAGTTATTCAAGAACTACTTGGTCATGCCGATATATCTACAACCCAAATATATACTCATCTTCAAACTAATCATCTAAAAAAAGCATTGTTACATCATCCCCTCAATAAAAGTACTTGTTAATATTTTTTAACGAAATATAATATGCCTTTTTAATTTACGGAATAAATTATATGAAGCTAAAAAAAATGGTAACCTCTTGTATTAGTAAACCTAAAAAAATTAAAGAAAAATATTCTGTATTAGATCAAAGACAAAAAGTAGAACCCAATATCTATTATTGGTCAGGATACGAAAATCAAGAAGAAGAACTCAGCAATTATTCTGAGTTAGTTAAAAAAATTCAACAAGGAGAAATAACTTTAGAAGTTTTAGACAATTTAAGAAAATTAAAAGTAGATGATAAAAAATCTTTTCTAGCAGATATAAAGGATATGGTATCTAACAATAGGTTACATGAACTTAATGTAAAAATAATGGAACACGCTTTAGATTTAGTTGATTCTCAAGACTCAGCTTTTTTACTTCGTAGAACAAAAGAGGATAGTATATTTCGAGATCTAATCTATTTAGAAGCAAAAGGCAACAAGTTTACTGTAGATATTGATAAAAAAGGAAATTTAACAATTACTTTTTCTAGTATGGTACTTGAACTTTATAAGCTACTAATTAATAATTTTTATTTGGAAAAATTTAGAGACGATGAATTTCGCAAGAAAGCATATGAATTATACAAAGAAGATTTAAAAAAATTAGGTGACACAAGTGAAGAGGCTTTAGAAAATTATTATGTTAAAAATAGTTTAGCACAAAGCATAATGTGTTTATTTGTGAGTAGAGATATTAGAGAAAGGGCTGTAAGTGAAGAATTACTTAAGTTAGATATATTTAAAAAAGTATTTGAGGGAAAAAAAGCATTATATGGAGCTTCTGCTGATTCTAAATTATTAGTGGTCGATTATGTATTAAATGATGTCAAGGGTGTTTATATTAATAATTTAGTAGCTTCGAATATTTTAGATTTAGTAATGTATAGTCAATCAAATAATGAGACAATAGAATCAATAGAAATTTTGGGAAATAGTGAAAGTTTAGTATGACTTTCAAGATACTGTGGTTTTGATTATAAATATAGCAAAATAGCTAGAAATTAATTTAATCTTAATATTTAAAAAATGGCTACAAAAAATAAAAAAGAAACAGTGAATACTGAAACAAAAAATTTAACACATTTAGTTATCAAAGAAATAGATAGTGAAAATTTTGATTTTGGTATTTTGCAAAAGATGCAGCAGGCTTTTAGTACTGCAAGTAAGCAAAAACATAGGGAAGCTTTTATAAGTTTTTTAGATAAAAAGCTTAATAAAGAGCAATTACATAAACTCAATCAAACAATAATGAAAAATGCGGATGCATTAATGCCGGATAATGATCCTAATTTTGTTTGTCGTACTCCTAATAATAAAGTTTTTCAAGAAATATTATTATTAGAGGCAAAACGCTCAGGTATGAAAGCAAAATTTAATTCTACAGGAGAATTACAACCTCTTGATGTAAAAGATATAACAAAGGAAATACTAGATCATTATCATATTTTACAAGCAAATTTTTATCCCAAAAGAGATTCTAAAGATTCAATAGATAGTAGAATAGCGCAAAGTATTAATTTTTTATTATATGCTCCACTTTTTCGAGAATCAGAGATATATGCAAAATTAGGTTTAAAATCGGCTGAGATAGAGCGAAAAATACAAGATCCTAACGATAAGTATGTTAAACAATTAGTAGATGCTAAAATAGGAACAAATACACATTTTAATACAAAAGAAGATTTAGACAATAAAGCAAATAGAAAAGAGAATAAAATATTTTCAATAATTGAAAAAGCAATAACAACATTAGAGAAAGACAAAAAGGTCAAGATTGGAGATAAGAGACGAGGAGAAATACAAAGGCATATATCTAAATCTTTATTAGCAGGAACTTCTAATTATATATTAACATTCACAAAAAATGATTTAGTAGATTTAATATATCAAGGATTACATGAAAGACAAGCTTGGTGGTCAAAGATTATTAATTATATAGGTATAAAATCGTATTCTATTTCTAAAAAAAATCTTAAAAAAATAGGAAAAATAATAAATAGTGAAATTAAAAATTCTCATACTCCTCTAAAGATAGAAGTACCAGAACAGTTAAAACAAATTGTAGAAGAGTTAAACAGATTTAATAATTCGTCGTTGCCATCAGAGGTTAAAAATACTCAGGCAAAACCTAAAAAACCACCTGTTCCGCCAAAACCTGAGTACCTCAAAAAAAGGGATCGCGGATTGTGATGTTTTTGTTGTGTTTGATTTTTTATCATTGCGAGGAAATTATGAAATAATTGGCAAAGCAATCCAGTGTATTTTGATTATGAATTGCTATGCGATCAAAGATTGTTTGCAATGATGCTGTATAACAACATATTTACTTCATAGCTTATAATTTATTACTTCCCATAATATTATAACCACAATCTACATAATGAATTTCACCAGTCACACCTTTAGATAAATTACTGAATAAATATATTGCCGCTCCGCCTACATCTTCTTGAGTAGTATTACGTTTTAACGGTGCAGTTGCAGCGTGAGATTTAAGCATAGTACTAAAATCACCTATTGCACTAGACGCTAAAGTCTTGATAGGGCCTGCCGAAATAGCATTTACTCTAATGTTATTTTCTCCCATATCGTTTGCTAGATATTTTACACTAGCCTCAAGTGCAGCTTTAGCAATCCCCATTACATTATAATTAGGTATAACTTTTTCAGCGCCGTAGTAAGTTAAGGTCACAATGCTTCCGCCGTCATGCATTAAAGGTTCTGCTGCCCTTGCGAGTGCTAAAAGAGAGTAACATGATATATGTAAAGAATTATGTAAATTTTCTAAGCTAGTATTAATATAACGTCCCTTTAATTCATTTTTATCAGCAAAGGCCATTCCGTGAAGTAAGAAATCGAAACTACCCCATTTCTCTTTTATATCATCAAATAAATTACTAATTGATTTTGGATTCGTAACATCAAGTTCGCTAACAAAATTACAGCCTATTGCTTCAGCAAGCGGTTTAACTCGTTTTTCTAGTGCTTCCAATTGATAAGTCAACCATATCTCTGCCCCATGTTTTTTAGCAAGTTGTGCAATTGCCCATGATATTGACATATTATTTGCAATACCTGTAATTAAACCTTTTTTTTCTTGTAGTAACCCTGTAGTCATTTCTTTACTCAATTATATTAAAAAGTTGCTGAAATGATAGCATGATGTATTATTTTGTAAATAAATTTTACTTATTTATAAATAATAAAATGTATAGATCTAAAATTACTTGCTTTTTATTTGGGATGTTAAGCGGTTTCGTTTTTGCTCCGACGTTCTTTTTGCCGGCATTATTAACATTATCTTATCTATGTTACATAATTCAAAAATCTGAAAATTGGCAAGAAGCTGCAAAAATCGGTTACTTATTTGGTTTTGGGCATTTTTTAAGTGGAGTATATTGGATAAGTATCGGTATCAGTGTTTATATTGCAGATTTTTGGTGGGCAATTCCTTTTGCTTTATTTGGACTACCTATAGTTTTAGCTTTCTTTATATCGGTAAGTTGCATGTTTAGTTTTTTTGCTAAAAATAATAAGTATTACCAATTTATATTCTGTTTATGTTGGGTATTATTTGAGTGGGTAAGATCATGGATGTTTACCGGGTTTCCTTGGAATTTGATTGGCTATGCTTTTTCATTTTCGGATATTTTAATACAGCCTTTAAGTATAATAGGGATATATGGGTTTAGTTTTATAGTTATATATATTGCCACTTCTGCTTATCCTTTATTTAGCAAGCAATTTACTCAGTTAAAAATATTATTAGCTAGTTCAGTTGTAATATTAACTGTAATTGTCATTTACGGAGTAGCAAGGCTAAGTAATAACCCTACAAATTTCACTGATATAAAAGTGCGCTTAGTACAACCTTCAATCCCTCAAATCGAAAAATGGAATGAAGAAGAATTTTGGCATAATTTAATGCTGCATATTAATTTATCGGAAAAGTCAGAAGAACCTACTGATTTAATTATTTGGTCTGAAGCAGCGTTAGTAGTGCCATTTGATTTACCACAAGTTAAATCAGAATTATTAGAAATGTTAAATGTAACAAATGCTATTTTAATAACCGGAGGGATCGCAGATAATAAAAAACAAGGTGATGAGTTTGAACTTTACTCAGCTATGTATGCTCTTACTAAAAACGGTCATAAATTATTTGAATACCATAAATCACATTTAGTACCTTTCGGTGAATATATGCCATTAAAAACAATATTACCGTTTAAAAAATTAACCCATGGTTTAATTGATTATAAAGAAGGCAACAGTGGTCTTGTCTATCTTAATAAATACAATCTCAAAATTAAACCTCTGATTTGCTATGAGTCAATTTTTTCTGATTTTGTTCGGACGAATAATGAAATTGTGGATGTGATAATTAATGTTACAAATGATGCATGGTATGGTAAATCAAGTGGTCCATATCAACATTTTTATATTAGTAGAAGTAGAGCTGTAGAAAACGGTTTACCTATGATTAGAGTAGCTAATAACGGTATTTCAGCTATAGTAGATCCTTGTGGCAGAACAATAAAAAAACTGAATCTAAATGAAATAAATTATATCCAAGGTTTAATTCCTAAAAAACTAAACTCTCCTACTATATTCTCACAATTCGGTAATTTTACTATTATATTACTGATCACTTTTATACTTTTAATTAATTATTTATTAGCTTTGATTCTTGGTAAATAAAGGGTTTTAGCATTATTATATTTAATTTTTAATACAGTTGCTTAAAGTAATAAAAGTAGTATATTTACTACATTTAAAGTTAAAACCTTACAAAAAAATTAAAGATTATTGTAGAGTAATGATTCAATAAAATATCTGGAAAAACTTGCAAAGTGTACGTTAAAAGTACTACGACCTGCTGCAGGTATTAGCTAAAAAGAATTATGACAAGCTTGAGACATCAGTGTTCTCCAAAATATAAAGAGGATTTAATATACCTATAAGTAGGTTATATATTTTTGAAAAGTTTTAAATATATATTTAAAATATTTTTTTAGTTCTGAAGAAGAAAAGTTAAAAACCGACGATGAAAATACTTCTAATAATATATTCAAAGAAATAGAAAGTGATTTCTTAAATAATTATTGTTGAAGAAGAAATGTAATATGAAAATGAAGTCTCTTTTGATTATAAAGAATTATCAAGGACTATGGGAAGTCAATATTAGAAAAATAATAATTGAACTTGTCAGATCAGTATCAATTACCTTGTAAATAATTATTTAAATTTTCATTGACTTAGTTGTTAAGGTTTAGTAAGCTCTGAATCATTACAATTATTAAATATGTTGGAGGAAACTTATGAGTAAAAGTAAGGACATCGAAAATAATGGTATTAGCAATACAAATAGTTTAAACGGTAAGTATATGTCTCCAAGACCAGAAGGAGTAAAACCTAGTTGTGTAGTTATTACTTATTCTGTAAGTGATAATATTCAGTCTACTCTTGAAGTATTACAAATACGAGGTGCAAGTGTTCATTACATAACTGATAAGAATGGGATGCAGTATCAATATCATAATGATTTAACGGAACAAGCTTTTTATGCTGGTAAAAGTAGTTGGAAAGGAGAAGTAGGTGTTAATAAGTTTGGTATTGGGAATATGCTTATTAATGATGCAAAAAGCGATTTTCCTGAAGCACAAATAGAGCAATTATGTAAATTCCTTGAGGATGTAAAAGTACGATATCCGGATTTAGATTTAAAACATGATTTAGTTGGTCTTGGTGAAGTGGCGGAAAGACATGTTGCTCCCGGTAAATTTTTCCCATGGCAAGAGTTAGCAAAAAAAGGTTTTGGTCAATATATCGAGACTACTGAAGAACAGAGAAGTAAAGTATTGGTAAAGCAAGGAGATGAAGGTGAAAAAGTAGCGGCTTTGCAAGAAGCATTAAAAAATTATGGTTATGGAATAGAAGTAAATGGAGAATTTAATCAATCAACTACTCATTTTGCTTCAATGTTTAATACGCGTTATGGTACCGGTGTAACAGGTGAAGAGCCGCCTATAAGCTGGACTGAAGCAAGTCAAGATGTTCTATCGCAATTACTAGGGCAAACAGTATTAGAACACACAGAAGATGCATAGTTTGAGAAATGAATTTCTTTTTCATTTCTCAAATCTTGTTGTATACTTTTTGAAAAGCGATTTATGTCATTTCTGCAATAGGCCTACTTGTGTAGATTAGTTTTTCAGTGTTATCCTAGCTAACTTGATCGACTTTGTTGTATGGTTACCAAGTTGTCATAAGCTAAGCAATTGCAAGGAGCATAGCAATCCAGAAAAATAATTTAAAAAAATGCTAAAGGCTACATTTTTTATTGAATTGCTTAGTCAAAACTTAAAATTCTTTCTTGCAATAATGACTTTCGTGCTGTACAATATAACCTATGAAAGCGGGAATGACATAGAATTTATGCAACAAAGCATCTTCATGAGAAGAAAGTTTTTTCCAAGAGTTGTGTAATAATACCCTTTTAGGTAATGTCTTTATTAGTTATTGACATAATCTTAAAATGGTGCTTTATAATACAAAATCAAGGTAGGGCTTGATTTATTAGCTTCTAATCAAAGGAGAATGTATTCTTTTCTTTAATTTATGTTTCTACAATAGTTAAAAATATTTATGATATCTTTAAAGGTTACTAGTTTAGTACAAAATGGGTGTTGGTGTAGTTAGTTCTTTACGCTTATGGGTTTGCTGTATGCAAATTTGATTTTGGTTATTAAATTATAGCTTATAATAGGATATTAAAATGTTTATCTCTAATTTTTTTCAAAAAATTCCCTCTTTTCTTTTTGTTTTATTTATCACATCTGCAGTTTATGCAGATCAAAAAAAGTGGCATTGATTGTTCCGCTTGAACATACTGCAATGACACAAATAGTATCAGGAATTAAAGAGTTATTAAAAGACATAGATACAGCAATTATCGTTAAAAATGCTCATGCCGATTCTAATATTTTACTTACTATGACAAAGCAAATAAAAGGTTCAAGATATTGATGTAATAATCCCAATTGGTACAATAGCTAGCCAAACCATAATTGCTCATATTAAGGGTAAGCCGATTGTTTGTGCTGCTGCTATGATTGATAATAAAAATCTACTTTTAGTTACTGGTATTAGTGATGAAATAAAAATCACTGATACACTGAGTAAGTTGTTTTTCTTACAGAATATCACTTTAATTTATAGTAGTAGTGAGAAAGTTATACCTGAAGTGGAAGAATTGAAATTATACGCAGAAAAGAATATGTTTAATTGCATCTTGCAATGATATAAAATTTAGATGATATGCCGGTAGCTGTAAAAATGCTCCTGCAAATACGCAGAGTTTTATAATTTTAAAAGATCATTAATAGTTAGTGGGATTAATATTTTAAAGCAAGAAGCATTTAAATGCTGTATTCCGATAATTGCTTCCGATGAAGGATCGGTCATTAATGGGGCGACTATTGTTGTAGGAGTACAAGAAAAGCAAATAGGTGTAGAAGCGGGTTTAATAGTGAAAAGATCTTACAGGGAGTAAAGCCGGAAAATATCCCTTTTGGGATTATGGAAGATTTAACTTTATTTATTAATCTTCAATCTTTGCAAAAACAAGAAATGTTTACTAAAGAAAACCTCTCGGTACTTTTTTTGGTTCATAAAGAAGTTACAGAGTAATATATGAGTATTGTTGTTACTGCTCTTGAGCAATCTTTAATAATGTTGCCGTTTAGAGATGTATATAAGTTATCGGATTCTGAAAATGAATGATCTTACCGTAGGAGGTACTTATGTACTTGGTGCAACAGTGTTTGATCGCACTATTTCGTTTGGATTATTTCCTGCATTAATATTTGCCGTAATAGCAGGTGGAATTATTGGTAATATTGTTAGTTTCATGCAGAAGAATGGCCGCATTAACAGGGCTTATAGCTGGTATACTTGGAATTTTCATGCTTTATTCAATTAACTTACAAATTATGTAGCGTCCTAATATCCTCGGTCCTCAGTCAGTATGCCGACTCTTTTATCTGTACTAAAGGTTGAAAATTGGTTAGTACCTTTAGTAATAATCAATTTTTTTATCATATTTGCAGTTATAATTTTATTGAGAGGTAATCTAGGCTTATTACTATGAGCTTTTGGTTTTAATAAAGATTTGTTAATTAATTTAGGAAAATCTGCTGAGTTTTACTGCACTATCGGTCTTAGCATAAGTAACGGGCTTGCTGCTTTAACTGGTACTTTATCTGCACAAGTAAATGGTTTTTCCGATATAAATATGGGTTTTGGTATAGCACTAGTCCGGTATCGGTGCAATTGTTATAGGGTATCATATTTTAATCCATGGCTCATAGCTTTAATGCATTTCAAGAGATATTTTCTTGTTTTATAGGTATATTATTTTACTTATATTGCTCTAAGCTCTTTACTCAAGACTAGCATTGATCCTATAAATCTTAAGCTTATTTTAGGAATATTATTGTTTATTTTGTTGAGTACGCTGGGTAAGAAGTAAGGTATTGTTGTATGGATTGGCAACTCGGTTATCCTAGCATCATGTTCAAGTAATATTTAGCTCTTTTGAAGTCTCCCAAAATAATGTATTATAATGCATGTCTCCGTGCTCATTCTTGTGTTCATCAATATTAACTACGCTTTCTAGCTTGAACTTTACTAAAGATCGCTATAAACTGGTTTTATAAATACATTATTTTCATTATTATTCATCATAGTCTCTTCCTGTTTTAAATTAGTTACGATTATTATTCTTATATAACCCTCCTAACTAAATTAAAAAAACTAAGAAACGAGAAATAATATACAAATATTGAGATGACAATAAGTTTTAATTTTTGCAATCAATAACTAATATTTTCACTATTTATTAGATTTTGGATAAAACCAAATAATAAGTAAACAGATTAGAAGAGCGATATTTAAGAGTAGATTATACTCTGTCATGGAAATACCAAAGATTTTAATTGCGGGTTTAGTGCAGGACGTAATCGGCTGGGAGTAGAGCATTTGTTTAATATGCTGGATTGATAGACCTTGTGGGATACGGATCATTGATGAGCACAGGGCACTGGGTTGTACAATCCCTCGTTCTACGAAGCTATGATATGTTGATAATATGCAGGAACTAAGCATAGTTAAGAAGATAAATATTAAAGTGTATTTGCTTAGTTTTCTAATAATTAGAGCAGTTAAGCAAATTTTGATTAATGTGAGATATGGGAATCTTTCATAAACACATAAAGGACAGGGGGTATAATGGAATATATATTCGGCAATATAAGCAGTAGCAAGTGCTATTATAGAAATGGTAATCAGCCCTAAATGTAGAACTTTATAACCATCTTTTCTTATGTAATTTATGGTAGTGTTAATAAACATGGGTTTTGAAAGTTTTAATTGGATAGTCTCTATGTCATGTTTTGTGCTTTTGTATTTCGTTCCTGCGAAGGTGGAATCAGTCATTAATAATAAAGTATACGCACATTAATATTTTTAAAATTAAAAGCTCAAATAATTTCACTTTTGTCTGGATTCTCACTTTTGCGGTAGAGAACTAATATAACATTCTTTAAAATCGTAAAAAATTCAAGTGATATTTTACAAATAAATAAATTTAGTATATTGTCACTGATTATTAATTAAAGTGCAAGAAAATAAAATGTCGGAAATTTGGGAAAATGCTATTAAGTCAAACGCTTGGCCTTTTGTTGAAGCTAAAAAAATATTAGACAGCTTAAACGGTAAAACTCCTGAAAAAGGTTATGTATTATTTGAAACGGGTTATGGTCCTTCAGGTCTGCCTCATATTGGTACTTTTGGTGAGAATGCTCGTATGGTAATGGTGCAGAAAGCGTTTGAGCAATTGTCAAGCATTCCGACTAAATTAATATGTTTTTCTGATGATATGGACGGGCTTCGTAAAGTACCGAGTAATATCCCAAACCCTGAAATGGTAGCACAGTATATGGATATGCCACTTACCTCTATTTTTGATCCGTTTGGTGAATATGAAAGTTACGGGGCTTATATGAATGCGAAGCTTTGCTCATTTCTTGATAAATTTGGCTTTGAGTATGAATTTTATAGTAGTACTCAGTGTTATAAAGCAGGTATGTTTGATGCAATGCTACTAAAGGTGCTTGAAAAATATGATGAAATAATGGAATTGATGCTACCAACTTTTAGAGAAGAGCGTAGAGCTACTTATTCGCCTTTCATGCCTATTTGCCCGAAAACAGGTAAAGTACTACAAGTACATATAGAGAAGTGGGATGCTAAACTAGGTACTGTAACATATAAAGATGAGGACAGTAATTACGTAGAAGTACCGGTAACGGGAGGACATTGTAAATTGCAGTGGAAACCAGATTTTGGTATGCGTTGGGCTGCTCTTAAAGTCGATTACGAAATGTACGGTAAAGATCATTTAGCAAATGCTTGTCTTTATTCAGAAATTTGTCGAATCCTAGGAGGTAAACCTCCAGTACAGCTATGTTATGAGTTATTCTTAGATGAGAACGGTGAAAAAATCTCGAAATCAAAAGGTAATAGTATTAGTGTTGATGATTGGCTTAAATATGCTCCTGTTGAAAGTATGGCATTATTTATGTACCAAAATCCAACTAGAGCTAAACGTTTGTTTTTTGATGTAATGCCTAAAAATATTGATGAATATATTACTTTTAATCAGAAATATCATTTGGAAGAGGATAGGGCAAAGCGTTTTGCTAACCCCGTTTATCACATTCATCATGGAAATGTTCCAAAAATTGAGACTTTTGGCATTACATATTCATTACTTTTAAATCTTACTTCTGTGTGTAATCCTACAGATAAATCGGTACTTTGGGGTTTTATTAGCAAATATGAACCTAAAGCAACACCAGATACTGCTCCTTATCTTGACTGCTTGGTAGAATTTGCTATAAGATATTATAATGACTTTATTAAAGCACATAAATCATATTTAACCCCTTCTGAAAAGCATAAGGTTATTTTACAGGATATATTAGATATGTTATCTAGTATATCTGAAGAAATGGAGGGCGAAGTAATACAAAAAGCAATATATGATATTGGAATAAAAGCAGGGTATGAAAATTTGCGTGATTACTTCAATGATCTATATCAAATATTGCTTGGGCAAAACAATGGTCCAAGACTTGGGACTTTTATAAAACTTTATGGTATAAAGGCAATGAAGAATCTGATTGAAGGGAAGTTATAGGGTTTTTTTATGTCATTTCCACGAAACCGGGAATCCAGAAAACATAACCTTAATAATTGGAAAATTATATATTATTGATAAAATAAACAAATAAAAACTGGTTTTTTATGCGTTTTACTGGACTTCCGCTTTCGTGCGAATGACATATAGAATCCTGGTATGACAAGAAAACAAATGAATGAAATTTTTTGTAGTACGTTACCTATTTTTTTGATTACACTTCTTGGTAGTATTATTAAAAATAAATGGTTAACTTCAGAAGAATTTTGGCGTGGTATTGAAAAATTATCATATTTTGTACTATTTCCCGCTATGCTTTTTAATTACGTATCTACTGCCGACTTAAGTGTTGGATCAATAATTAAGTTAGTAGTGGCGCTTATTATATCTACTATTCTTGTATCACTGGGTCTTATAATTTACCAAAAAAAATACAATATAGATAAAGTCCAATTTACTTCCATTTTTCAAGGCTCAATTCGTTATAATAGCTACATTTTTTTTGGCGTGAGTAGTCCCTTACTTGGTTCTAGTGGGCTTTCCGTCGTTGCCGTTATTTCTTCTTATATGATTATTTTTACCAATATTTTATCGGTAATGATTTTTGCTTATTATATCCCTAATAAATCGATTACTAATACTATTAGAACTAGTTTTATTTTAATGATAAAGTTAATTGTGCGTAATCCGTTAATTATTGCAAGTTTAGTAGGATTTGTTTTTAATTACTCAAATCTTGAATTACATTTAGGGCTTAAGAAAACATTAGATAGCTTATCTAATGCTGCTTTAGCTATTGGTATGTTAAATGTTGGGGCAGGGCTTAATTTTACTATTAGACAAGAGCTTTTATATAATGTAATGTTTACAAGCTTTGTTAAATTAGTTGCATTTCCTCTAGTTAGCTTAATGGTACTATGGTTAATGTCAATTGATGGACTAGATAGAGCGGTAGGAATATTATATAGCTGTCTTCCATGTGCAAGTACTGCATATGTTTTATCTCGTCAGCTTGACGGTGATCCTGATTCTATGGCGTCGATTATAACATTTACTACTTTTTTCTCAGTGATTACTATATCAATTATTATGTATATAATAGGATAAAGATTATGTAGTAATATCGTCCTGCAACTTGACCACATGGTCTTAAGATATAATCCCGTGATACACTGTGATCAAGTCGTAGTATGACATAAGAACAATAATAAAATAGGAATTTCTAAAATGAATAAAATAAATTATGCTGAAGCACTTGAGTATCATGAAAAAGATAAACCCGGTAAAATCGCTATTTCTACAACAAAGTCTTTAGTGACTCAGCAAGATTTATCACTTGCTTATTCACCTGGTGTTGCTGCTCCCTGCCTTGAAATTGCTAAAAATCTAGAGGAAGTATATAAATATACCGCTCGCGGTAATTTAGTGGCTGTGATCTCTAACGGTACTGCCGTACTCGGACTGGGTAATTTAGGAGCAGCTGCTTCAAAACCGGTGATGGAAGGAAAAGCTGTATTATTTAAAAAATTTGCTGATATTGATGCAATTGATTTGGAAGTTAATACCGAAGACCCTGAAGAATTTATTAATGCCGTGAAATATCTTGGTTATAGTTTTGGCGGTATTAACCTTGAAGATATTAAAGCTCCAGAATGTTTTATTATAGAAGAAAAGTTAAAGTCTTTAATGGATATACCGGTATTTCATGATGATCAGCACGGAACAGCAATTATTACTGCAGCAGGGCTAATAAATGCTGCATATCTTACTAATCGTAAGCTTGAAGATCTAAAAATCGTAATTAACGGAGCAGGAGCTGCGGCTATTGCTTGCATTGATTTATTAATTGCTCTTGGAGCTGATAAATCAAAGATTATTTTATGTGATACTAAAGGTGTTGTTTATCAAGGACGTACTCAAGGTATGAATAAATGGAAGGAGCTATATGCAAGCGATACTAAGTTTAGAACTTTAGCGGAAAGCTTAAATAACTCAGACGTATTTATAGGGTTGTCAGTAAAAGGGGTAGTCACTAAAGAGATGGTTAGCAAAATGGCAAATAATCCGATTATTTTTGCTATGGCTAACCCTGATCCAGAAATTACTCCAGAAGAGATAAAGTTTGTGCGGGATGATGCAATTATAGCAACAGGGCGATCTGATTATAATAATCAGATTAACAATGTTATGGGATTTCCTTATATTTTTAGAGGAGCGTTAGACGTAAGAGCTAAGACTATTAATACGGAAATGAAAAGAGCTGCTGTCAAAGCTATAGCAGAACTTGCTCGTAAACCTGTACCTGAAGAGGTATATAAAGCATACTCAGGGCATAAGATGGTTTTTGGTAAAGAATATATTATTCCCGTACCGTTTGATCCTCGTTTAATCACCGTAGTAGCATCAGCAGTTGCTGTTGCTGCAATAGAAAGCGGTGTGGCTAGAATTAAAGATTTTAATATTAGTCAATATAAAAAAGAATTAGGTAGTAGATTAAATCCTACTGCTCACTATATGAATTTTTTATCTGAAAAAATTCATAATGCACCGCTTAAACGGATTGTTTTTGCTGAAGGGGAAGAAGAGGAAGTAATTTCTGCCGCTCTTATGATGCGAGATGAGAAATATGGTCGTCCGATTATAATTGGTCGTACTGAGCGAATTGAGGCTACACTAAAAAAGCTAGGTCAAGATATTAGCTTAGACGGAATTCAAGTAATGAATGCGGCTCTGAGTGATAGTCTAAAGAAATATATTGATTATTTATATAAAAGACTACAACGTAGAGGCTATTTGTATCGAGATTGTGCTAGGTTAGTTAAAACTGATAAGAATATTTTTGCTGCTTGTATGGTAGCATGTGGTGATGGTGATGCTCTTTTAACCGGTGTTACGAAAAGTTATATCAATAGTTTAGAAGATATTATGCAAGTTATTTCACCAAAACCTAATCGTAGAATATTAGGTTATTCAATTATGATTGCTAAAGACAATAATATTATTATTGCTGATAATTGTATTACAGAATGTCCAAATAGTTGGGAATTGGCACAAATAGCAACCCAAATGGCAGAAATTGCTAAAAATATGGGTATTACTCCAAGAGTCGCGCTGCTGTCTTTTGCAACATTTGGTAATTCTTCCAAGGAAAAAACTGCTCGTATACGTGAAGCCATAAATATACTTGATAACTTTAATAAAGAGAAAGAAGAGCTTAACGGCATGAAAATAGATTTTGAATATGATGGCGAGATGTCGGTTAAGGTGGCTTTAGACAGTGAGTTACGTAAATTATATAAATTTTGTAGATTATCGGGCACTGCGAATGTATTAATTATGCCCGGTTTAAATTCTGCTGCTATTTCTACTGAATTATTACAAGAATTTTCATCACACAGCTTTATAGGTCCTATAACAAATGGATTTGAAAAACCCGTTCAAATACTGCAAACTACAGCAACAGCTAATGAAATACTAAGAATAGCTACTTTTGCGTGCGTTGAGGCTATAAAAGAGCTCTAATTATATCAATAAATAAATCAATATTCTGATTTAGACAAAAAAATATACAGCTTTCTTTTGATAAAGAGTTAAAGAAAAAAGTTCAAAGTAGACAAGTAAAGGATTATTTCAAGTAGTGAACAGAGATTATAGAAGAAAAATAGATCATCGTGCAAAACGTTTAGCAGAATAAAGTAAGCACAGAAAAAATTAATAAAAAGAAAAACAGATCTTGAGAAAAAACCGATTTCTAATCTTACTAGAGAAGACAGATGGCAAATTACTACAGAATTAAAATCTATTCAGCTGTATAGCACCAAGGAGCATTTGCAGCAATAAAACGTATGAAAGAAGAGAAAGTACAACAGCAGCAAGCAACAGTTGTTAATCAATCTTTAAAACACACTCTAACTATGCCTAGCAGTACCGGTGATGATGCCGCCCCTTCAATGCCTAGAATTAGTGTGTCTGACTCTTCCATTTCTATCAATTTCTAAGACTAAAATAGATGAGGCAGAAGATATTAGTGCACAAATGTCTCAAGGAAGAGATTAAGTATAAAGAAGAACTAGCGAAAGCTTAAAGGGACAAAGAAAAAATAGAGTTTAAAAGCAGAGGAGTTATCCTAGGATTTTTACAAAGGTTATGTTTTTTTCAAGAATTTACTGGCTCTTTATATGTTATGCCATTGATTGCAGGCATGACATATAAAGAGCATTTATACCAATCCATACAGCAAAGCCAAGCTTGTAGCAGGATTCAGTTAAAAATAGTAGTGTCTTAAAGTATTTTTTGTATACCGTTGTCAAGCAACTAGATAGAATTATAATTAAATAAATAAAAGATTTTTATATTGAAACTAAATAGTTGGTATCATATGATGTTGCAACCAAAAGAAAATGTTATATGTCTAATTCAGCTTTTTTAGTTGCATTTTTTACAACAATTGTCCGTTATTACGATTATGCTCTATTCGGTTTATCAGCTAGTATTCTTGCACAAAATTTTTTGCCTAGTATAGAGCAGGATAAACAACTACTCGGTTTTTTTGTTGTTCTTAGTGCAGCCGTTATAGTACGACCTTTAGGGTCTTTAATTTTTGGATTTGTCGGAGATAAATACGGACGTACTAAATCTATAAAGATATCGATGTTTATAAGTAGCATTTCTACCGGATTAATTGCTATTACCCCTTCCTTTGAGATGATGGGTATTTTTGCTACGGTAATACTAACATTGTGCCGAATGGTTTTTTTGGCAAGTCTTGCTGGAGAAGTTGACGGAATAAAGGTTTATGTAGCTGAAAAAACAGGATATAACAGAAAAAATTTAAATATAGGGATAGTTTCATGTTGTAGCCAAATAGGTGCATTACTTGCATCTATAGCTTATTATTATGCTAGTAATTCTAGTATCGAGTATTTATGGCGTTTTAATTTCTTTATCGGTGCAATATTTGGTTTATTTGCTATTTTGATGAAAAATTCTTTTAAAGAAAGTAGTGAATTTTTATATTATAAAAATGCAGACTCATCCTTAAATTCATCTTGTCTGAAGCTTTTTGAATTTAGCTGTATGCAGCAAATAAAAATTATAAAAGATAATTTATCATCTTTTATAATAGCATTACTCATAAATGGTGCTATTGGAGGAGTGTATCACTTTTTGGTCATTTTTTTGGGAGTTTTTTTAGCAAAAATAGCTTTTATAAATTATCCTGAAATAAGATTTATGAATATAGTGCTTACTACTACCTATGGGATATCTGCATTATTTGCAGGACTACTTGCTGATAAAATAAACCCTTTAAAACAGATTATATGGGCTTTATTTGCTAGCATTATTGTTGCTTTATGGATGCAAATAATGTTATACAAACAAATGTTTAATGTTCTTTGTCCTGTTATATTAATAGGACTTGCAGCATTTTATTCAGTACCGCTACAAATTATTGTTCAATACCTATTTAAGACTAATGTTAAAATGAGGCTTTATAGTCTATCGCATTCTTTTGGAGGTATTATTTTATCCTCAAGTACTCCTTTCTTTAGTATGTTGTTGTGGCAAAACTTTAAGTCGCTATCTCTAACTTTAAGCTTTTTCATATTTTTGCTTATAATATTAATGAGTACAGTATTAGTTTTACGAAAATACAAATAGTTCATTATCATATAATACGCTATTCATATTATATCAATAAAGATTAGATAATTCTTCTGTTGTTACTGTAATCTGTAGGTTTTATGCTGGGATTACTTGAAGACTTGGATCTTTGCAGGCCTCTGTTCCAATTTGTTTTACTTCTTTTGCTAATTTTTCAAATTTTTCTTTTAACCTTTCTATTTTACCTCCTTCATGCTTATCATATAAACTTTTATTTGTAGTAGAGTGTAATTTAGAAATGGTGATAGATTGAGTAGTTTGAGATTGTTTTCTACAATATCTTACAATTCTTCCAGTATTTTAGAGTTTTAGTATCGGAGATTCTTTCAAACCTTGCTATTCTAAGTTTACACTGGTAACTCCTCCTGTAGATATTTTAGGTTGATCCTGGGTTATTACCCAATATGCTTTGGAGATATTTCTTTATATATCTTTTCATTTTGTAGCTCAGATAATATATAATCATCTACTGCCTCTTTATACTTAAAACATTTCCAGCACAATAGGATTTTTGGAAAGGAGCTGGTATGCCCTATCATCATTCCACTCTAAATAGTTAGAGTCAATTATATCCTCAGTTTAAACTATGTGTGCTATGTTTTTCACGTTGGTCAGTTAGCTTATAATAATTTTTACTTAATATGCGAGGATAAATTTTTGCTCTTTTCATGTGTATAATTTCTTTAAATATACCTATTGTCTCATAAATATTATCTATTTCTTCTTGAGTAAGTTTATCATTTTTTACTTCTTTCTATTGAAAATAGATTCTTATAGTTCTTTTGTTACTGTTAACTTATCTTTTAATGTATTTGAATTTGATAGAATTTCTGTTTGTGCTAAGTCAAGAGTTTCAATTAAATTAATACAGCCGCTTTTTTCGAATGTGGTAGATAATTCTTCTTGGCTTCAACTGATTCACGAATCAATAGAAGAATATCTAGAAATAGTATTAATATTTGTCTGTTGTGCATAATAAGATTTTCCAGCATACTTTATCAGTGAATTGTTCTAGTTTGTCTTCTTATTACTTCTGGCATATTAAGACTAGGGGCGCTTTTATAATTTTGTGAGATATTATCTGTATGATCTATTATTACATATTATATTGCAAATCTAATTCCTGTGTATTACCCGTATTATGAAAGTAATTTTTATTTACTTCTGCTAAGAATATTAAAAGCTTTTATAAATTCTTGTGCACTTTTTTCTTGATTTTTTAATTTCTCAAATAAATTTTGTAAACCGTTTGAAAAATCCTGATCCTTAAAGGTATAAAAATTTACTTCTTACAATATCTTGTACTTTTTGATTGGAAGCTTGTTAAATTTTTTGTTTTGCTTGCATTGATACTAGAATGATATTCATATCAAATGAATTTATTAATCATGTCATAAAATTTTTTCATTTTATCTAATTTTTCTTTAGGTTCTTTTATTTTTGTATTTTTAGTATTGGGGCTTCTCCGGTACTAAATTTAGATGGTTGACTAGAGTTGATGTTACTAATCAAATCTAAAATTTCTTTTGATGTCTTATTAAATTCTTTGTTATTCGTTGGATTTTTAATTTGTTTCTTGGGCGACTTTAACTTTATTATTGCTTCTTTATGGTTAAGCTCTACTTTTGTCAATCTATAGCTTGGTCATTTTCTAGGGTCTATTTTATTTATTAGAGCTTCTATAAAATTAGTTATATGTGTTATAATTAGTATTTTATTTTTTATTAAATAAAGATTTCTTATTAGCCGTTTTTAATTCATGTTGTGTTTCATAATTTTTTTCCATTAATAAAAATAAACCGATAATGCCATTTATGTTAAATTAACAATAATAATTAGTATTAACTCAATATTAAACATTTTGTTATATTTAATATTTGTTCTTCAATTAATTATATTTTAAAAAATATTATCTTATAATTTATTTCACTGTCTCAATCAGTTTTCTAATTCCCTCGACCGATTTATCAAATAATGCCTTTTCTTCTTTAGTTAACTGTAGTTCTATTACATTTAGTACGCCTTCTGCCCCGATAATAATAGGCACGCCGACATATAAATCATGCACACCGTACTCGCCTTGTAAATAAGCAGCACAAGTAAGAATTTGACGTTTATCTTTTAAATATGATTCAAGCATTTTTATTGTGGAGGTTGCAGGGGCATAATAAGCAGAGCTTGTTTTAAGTAATGCAACAATCTCACCGCCACCGTTTCTAGTACGATCAATTATTTTTTCAATATTTTCATTACTTGATAAGCCCATTTTTATCAAGTCAGGTATTGGTACACCTGATACTGTGGAATACCTTGCAAGAGGTACCATTGCATCACCGTGACTGCCGAGTACTATACTATTAACGCTGTTTACTGAAACTTTAAACTCTTTGGCAAGAAAAAGATTAAATCTTGATGAGTCCAGTACCCCTGCCATACCGATTACTTTATTATGAGGTAACCCGCTTTCTTTAAGCATGATATACGCCATAACATCAAGTGGATTAGTAATTACTATTACAAAGGCACTCGGAGCATATTTTTTTATATTTTGTGCTACGTTTTTCATAATTTTGCTATTAACGCTAATGAGATCATCTCTACTCATCCCTGGTTTTCTTGATACACCGGCAGTAATAATTATTGCATCAGACCCTTTAATATCTTCATAATCATTACTTCCTTTTATTTTTATATCAGAGCCTAACATCGTCCCAGCTTGCATAAGATCAAGTGCTTTTCCATGCGATACTCCTTCAGCCACGTCAAATAACACAATATCACCGAGTTCTTTAAGACTAATTAAGTGAGCAAGTGTACCACCTATGTTGCCGCTACCTATTAATGAGATTTTTGGATTTTTTTTCATTGTTCCCTCTACAATATTCAATATATCTATTTACTATATTATAAAATTATCTGAGAGAAAAGGTTTTTTGACAGGATATTATTTAAAACAAGTTTTAGTGTTTAATAAGATTATTATAGTGTTTCGATAAAACTCTCACGCCGTATAGCCATAATAGACATACGATAATAAAGCTAAACATCAATAAACCAGCTATGTCGTTATGCACAGCATTCGGAAAAACACTAAAGGATATAAATTGAATAATAGCACCTATTGACTTGCCGATTTTAGTACCAATAACATCAACGGCGGCTTTACCTTTAGTCTTCATTTCACTATCAAGCGGAATATATACCATTTCTTTAGTAGCATCGAAAAGTGAATATTTTACGGATTTAGAAAGTACATGCCAAAGTCCGCCTATAGAAACTATAATGATAAGCGGTGAATTATAGTCAAGAGTATTGACTATATTCCCTAGGTGATTTTCAAAAACCGTAAATAAAAAGAACATAACGCCTGCTCCAAACATCATAATTGGTGTTATGATAGCTCCCCAAAACCAGCCGCATATTCTAATTAAATTACTTCCTAAAAATGCACTAACTAACGTGAGTACTCCAGTCCAAAATAATACTTCACCGTGATAGGATATAAAATCGTTTGTAGTAGGATAGAGTTGTTTTACTTTTGACAACCATAATCCCTCTATTAGACTTATACTCATAGAGTAAGACATTACAATAAGACAAATAAAACCGAGATATCTAGAAGTTAATATTATTTTTGCACTTTCAACTAAGCTTAATTTTAGTATATCTATTCTTTGATTTTTAAATTTAATATTTTTGTCGGCTTCTACAACTGATTTATCAATAAATTTATGAAGAGCTAAACAAATTGATCCGGATATTAAAATAACTGTAATAAATGATTTTAGAAGAATCTCATTTGTATCATTGAGATGGGAAAATAAAGGCAGTAAGAAATGATTACTCTTAGCAAAATAAATAATTACGGTTCCTGAGATAAGTAAATTAGTTTGTCCGAATAAAGTAAAAAATGAATAAAATCTTGGCGCTTCTTCAACTTTGGTAATTTTATTTGCAAGCTGCCAATATAAAAGGGTAAATACTATAACCGGCCATAATTCTCCCATAATATAAAACAACACCAAACTCCACTGTCCCCAAATTATTAAAAACCATTTTAAATGAGGAAGAATAGTGATATAATGTTTGACTAATTCAGGATCGGGATGGAAAAAATCTCTATATGGAAATAAAATAAAACCAAAAATTGTGAAGAAAAATAAAAAAGAGCTGGTAATTATTCTAAAAACTTGCTCTGTTGTCATAAGATTACAGAGTTTAGAGTAAAGAATAACAAATAAAACTCCCATAGGCATTTCGCCCCAAAGTTTGATAAAACTCAATACTTCTGAGCTAATTAAGGTAACAACAAAACTATCTTTAATACTACGAACTAAGTTTTGATTAAGTAGAATAAAAAACATTAATAAAGCCATTGGCATGAATTTGGCTAATTCATATGATCTAATCGGCCATACTATATGCCTATATTTACTGTTTCTAGCTTTATTCCAAATTGTGAAGTGAGAATCTAAGGCCCCCATTAATTTACCTATGAGCTTATTTTTATGCAACCTAAACTATAACAAAAATTATGTCAAGGTTTTTAATAGCCTCATATATTTGTTGATTATTGTTTTTTATATTTATTATACTCAATTGTAGCCTTCACAAACGCAGTAAATAAAGGATGAGCTTCAAAAGGTTTAGATTTAAATTCCGGATGAAATTGTACTCCTATAAACCAACGAAGTGATGGTAGTTCAATTATTTCTACAATTTCTTTATCTTTTGAAAAACCGCTAAATTTTACCCCGTTTTTTTCAAAAATATTTTGAAATTCATTATTAAATTTATATCTATGACGATGTCGTTCACTTATTTCAAGGCTTTTATAAGCATTAGCTGCAATGGTGTTCGCGACTAAACTACAAGGATAAGATCCGAGACGCATAGTCTTTTTTACATTTTCATTTGTTATATTTGAGTTTATTAAATTTGCATCATCCTTACATATTTTTTCAATAATCTTTGTACCTGCTACCTTATACTCTTCTGATACAGCATCTTTAATACCAATTAAATTACGAGCTATTTCAATCGTCGCAAGTTGCATACCAAAACATATTCCAAAAAAAGGTATATTATTAGTACGAGCATATTTTATTGCTATAATTTTTCCTTCAGTTGCTCGTTCCCCAAATCCTCCAGGGACTAAAATTCCATCTACACCTAATAATTTTTTATTAATATTCTCTTCGGTTAGATTTTCAGCATTTATCCATACTAAATCAATTTTGTATTTATAATAAATACCGGCATGGTTAAGTGCTTCGATTACTGATTTGTAAGCATCTTTTAATTTATAATATTTAGCTATTATGGTGATTCTTACTTTAGAGCTAGACTCTTTGAGTCTATCAATTATATCATGCCATTTATCTAATTTAGATGTTGTAATATTCAAGTTAAAAAATTTTAATACTTTGTTGTCAAGACCTGAATTGTGATATGCAATTGGTACTAAATATATATTTTTTTGATCTATTGCTGGAATGACATACTCAGACTCTATATTACAAAATAAAGCTATTTTATTTATTTCACGTTTTGAAATGTTGCGTTCTGCACGACACACTAACATATTAGGTGAAATACCTATAGTACGTAATTCTTTAACTGAGTGTTGGGTAGGTTTTGTTTTTAATTCACTAGCGGTTTTAACATAAGGTAATAATGTTAAATGAATAAATAAACAATGCTCGTTTTTTAATTTGTGGCCAATTTGCCTTATCGCTTCAAAAAATGGTAAACCTTCAATATCACCGATTGTACCACCTATTTCACAAATAACAAAATCAAAATCCTTAGTGTTTGAAAGTATAAAATCTTTTATTATATTTGTAATATGCGGTATGACTTGAACGGTAATGCCGTTGTAATTTCCTAAACGTTCATTTTTAAGTAATTTTGAGTATATCGCACCTGTTGTGATATTATCAAATTTGCATGCTGAAATTCCAGTAAAACGTTCATAATGTCCAAGATCTAGATCAGTTTCTGCTCCGTCATCCGTGACATATACTTCTCCGTGTTCGTGAGGATTCATAGTCCCTGGGTCTACGTTAAGATAAGGGTCTAGTTTTCGTACACTTACTCTAAAACCTTTCGCTTGCAATAACATAGCGAGAGATGCAGCGGTTAGACCTTTACCCAGTGATGAAACAACGCCGCCGGTAACAAAAATGAAACGCACCATTATTTATTAGAAACCTAGCTTATTACCCAATAGCAAGTTACTTGAGTAATTTGCTATTAATTTAAAAGTTGTAGAAATCAGAGTTTGAAGCAGTCCTATAATCCTGATTTCAAAATATTATTTATATAAATGTGGAAGTTTGCTTTTACCATTTATATATTTATCACATAGCGTATTAATTTGCTATTTGTGTCAATTTACTAGCAAATTTTATTGCTTTTTTTAAATCTTCTTCCGTATCTACGGAAATAGGAACATTATCAACTAAACATGTGCCTATAGTCATATCGTTTTCAAGCATTCGTAGTTGTTCTAAACGTTCTGTTTTTTCTAAACAAGTAGGCTTAATAGATACAAATCTTTCTAAAGCATTTTTACAAAAACCATATATACCTACATGATATAAAAATTCTTCTGCGCCATTTGGAATAAGACTACGTGAAAAATACAATGCTTTCCCCGCTGAGTCAACGGCTACAGTCACATTACTATCAGCTTCCACTGATTCCTTATCTACTTTTACTACCGGTGTAACAATATCATATTCGCTGTTTTTTAAATATTCTATAATTTTCAAAATAGAGCTAGGTTCAATGAAAGGCATATCCCCCTGTACGTTAACTATGTAATTAATATTTTGATTATTTGGAATTAATTTAAAAGCTTCATAAGTACGATCAGTACCAGTTGGGATATTACTATCTGTGAGTATTACCTTCCCTCCGACTTTTTTAATAATTCTTGCTATCTCTTCCGAGTCAGTTGCAACGTATATATGCTCAAGGTTAACCTGATTTACTTGTTTAAATACTCTTTCTATTAAAGTTATAGAGTCTATAAGTTGTAAAGGTTTTTGTGTGAGTCTAGTTGAACTTAACCTTGAGGGAATAATTACAGCAACATCTGAGTGCTTCATAAATATTTACTACATTTAATTAAATAAATTATTGTCATTGCGAGCAACTAAAAGGAGTGTGGCAAATCCAGAAAAAATAACAAAATATTACCTGGATTGCTTCGTCAATTAGTGTGCATGTCCTTGCAATGACATAGAGTCCTCAAAATTATCCCTATTTAGTTAGGAATGAAAATAATTATTGACAGATTAGTCTTTTTCGGCGATAAAGTAAAACATAAATTTTTGAATATATTTTATATTTAAGAGCTCGTAGCTCAGTTGGTAGAGCATTTGACTTTTAATCAAAGGGTCCCGGGTTCGAATCCCGGCGAGCTCACCATATCTATGATATCATTTAATTGTGGGTTTGTAGCTCAGCTGGTTAGAGCACACGCCTGATAAGCGTGAGGTCAGAAGTTCAAGTCTTCTCAAACCCACCACTAAATCGACTGTAACAATAAAATACTGTATTATACAAAATGAGATGATTATTTATCAATATTGTTAAGTTAGAATGATATTTTTTCTCAATCAGTTTCTTAGAGATAGAAAAAGGTTAGAGGGTAAATTATTAAGAGTAAACTACTATCAGCTTGCTATCTTATGCGGTTCTAGGCTCTGTAATTCATGTTCATTTAAATAATAAGCTTTAAGGACAATCAAGACATAATGCTTTGGTTCTGTTTTAAATGCATCGTGAGTTATAGATATAAACTGTGGGTTTTCAATGATCATATTTGTTTTTTCTCAAGTTTCATGAATAGTATATATTTCAAATGTTTTCTCAAATTTTAAAGGCCCTCAACCCGCAGCAGGTCATAGTTAGAATCACCATGAGAATCAATAAGTTTCCCTAATAAAATTCATTCCTAATTATTAAAGATTAGAATACTGGTGCCCATATATCTGGTGGTTCATTAATTTTTGATTGACTTATTAATAACGTATGTTACTTTTTAAAGTAAATAAAAATATTGATTATCTATTGAGATATTTGTTATAGTTTTTTAATATTTTCCTATAATCATGAATTTCATTACTCAATTACGAAATAATAGCTTCACTAACTCTTGGCTTAAACTTGGTATTTTATCCTTAGGGTTTGCCAGTTTATATTCAATTATTTTAGTAGTATTACATACTCCACAATTATCAAGTTTTTTTCCAAATCCTCATATTTTCAAATCGGTTTTAATTATTCATATTAATTTGTTGGTATTGATTTGGTTATTATCTATTACTGCTAGTATTTGGTCTTTATCATTATCGCGAAAGCAGGAATCCAGTATGTTTTTTCTGGAGTCTCGCTTTTGCGGGCATGACATAGTTGTACTGAATCCAACCATCTACCCTAAACTTGCTTTCTTAAGCACTATTTTTATAGTCGTGTCTCCTGCAGGTCATAATCCAGTCATGAATAATTTGCCGATGCTTGAAAATATTATATTTATTTTAGGGTTAAGCTTATTTGGTGTTACGCTGCTATTATATGCTATAAATATTTTATATTTTTTTGATTGGATGAGGCTTAAGTAGTATAGTTAATTTTACCATATTATCGACTATTATAATGTTTATATTAAGCTTTGTTTGTTTTGGTTAGTCTTATAACAGCTTGTAAAACATTATCCAAATTATTCCAATTGAGATAGAATTTTATTATGAATTACTTTTTTGGAGTGGAGATCATTTACTACAATTTATATATACTCAAATATTAATATTTATCTGGGTTATTTTATTTAAAGAGTTAATAGATAGAGAATTAAAATTGCAACAATGCTATTTGTTCTTCCTTTATTTGAATTTTATTTTTAGTATTCTTATTATTTTTGGTCACATATATTTATGACATTATTGACGGAGCATTAAAGTATTTTATACAAATCATATAAAATATCTAGGTGGTATTGCTCCTGTTTTATGTTTGGTTAGTATGGGGTTTGAATGGTTCTTATCAATGTCATACCGTAGCTTGACCACAGTATCTAGAAAAATAGATTTTGCTAAAAACTGACTATAATAAGCATGACTATTTACTTCCAACCTTTAGGTAATTATGTACATATTATGGCTAACACTTGCCAGTGGTTACAGGATTATGTGTAGAAATCCAAATAGTGTAATGCTGCTATCTGCTAAGCTATTAATTGGTATGCTGGGTTGGGAATGTTTCATGCTATAGTTAAGCAGCTTGATGTTTGTTTATATTTGTGGTACAACAATGTTTTTAAAAACAAACAAACTTATGAAACTTGAAAAGCCATCTAGAGAAGAAGCTAAGGAAGCGGTAAGAACATTATTAAAATTCATTGGTGAAGATCCAAATAGAGAAGGGCTACTTAAAACCCCTGATAGAGTAATTAACAGCTATACGGAAATGTTTTCCGGTTATAAACAAGAGGTAGCTGAAATATTAAGTACAAAATTTTATGATACTTGTAATTTTCAGGATTTGGTCTCACTGGATGGTATAAGATTTACCTCTTTTTGTGAACATCATATGTTACCTTTTAATGGTACGGTACATATATCTTATATTCCTGATAATTGTATTATTGGCATAAGTAAGCTAGCGCGAATAGTAAGTATTTTTGCTAGACGGCTACAGATTCAAGAAAAAATGACAGTACAAATTGCTGAAAGCGTACAAGATAATTTAAAACCACTCGGCGTAGCAGTGAGAATTTCTGCCTTGCATAGTTGTATGTCAATGCGTGGTGTGATGCAAGATAACAGCATTATGCACACTATGCATTATACGGGTATATTTAACGAACAACAAAAATACCGTCATATATTTCTGAACCTTACTGCTACAAAATGAGTATACTAATAGAATGTCATTCCTGCTTTCGCTGGAATAACATAGAAATACAAAATATATGTATATATTAAACTAAAAAAGTTCTATGTTATTATCAAAATATTTTTTACCTGTTTTAAAGGAAGAACCAAGTGAAGCTCAAATAACTTCGCATAAATTAATGCTTAGAAGCGGCATGATTAGGCAGCAAGCTGCTGGTATATATACATGGCTTCCACTCGGTCTAAAAATATTGAAGAATATCGAGAATATAGTGCGCTCAAATATGAATAAAGTGGGAGCTTTGGAAGTGCTAATGCCTTGCATTCAGCCAGCACACTTATGGGTTGAATCAGGGCGTTTTGAGAATTACGGTAAGGAAATGTTAAAATTTCAAGATCGTCACGATAATACTTTACTATTTGGTCCAACTAATGAGGATATGATTACAGATATTTTCCGTCATAATATTAAGTCATATAAGGATTTGCCAAAAAATCTTTATCATATTCAATGGAAATTTCGTGATGAAATTAGGCCTCGTTTTGGTGTCATGAGAGGACGGGAGTTTTTAATGAAAGATGCTTATTCTTTTGATATCAATAAAGAAAATGCTGTTAAGACTTATAATCAAATGTTTAAGGCTTATATTAATACTTTCCGTGATTTAGGTGTGTTTGCTATTCCTGTTATTGCTGATAACGGTCCGATCGGTGGAAATTTAAGCAATGAATTTCATATTATTGCAGAGACCGGTGAAAGCACTATTTATTACGATAAGAGATTTAAGATATTAAAGGATAATCCTGATATTGATGTAGAGGAAATTAAAAGCTGGTACGCAGCAGCTGAGGAAAAGCATGATGTAAATAAATTACCTATATCTGAACAAGAAATAACTAGTAGTAAAGGTATAGAAGTTGGGCATATTTTTTATATTGGCTCAAAATATTCGGTTAATATGAATGCTCTTATTAATGACGAGCATGGTGCACTAACTCCTGTAGAAATGAGTTCGTACGGTATAGGTATTTCAAGATTAGTGGCGGCTATTATAGAAGCAAATTATGATGAGAAAGGTATTATATGGCCTTCTAGCGTTGCGCCTTTCAAGGTTTCTTTAATTAATTTAAATATTCATGATAGTAAATGCACGGAGCTTGCAGAAAGAGTGTATAAGGAGATATCAGCTCAAAATATAGAAGTGTTATATGATGACACTTATGTACGTCCCGGCAGTAAATTTGCCACACATGACCTTATCGGTTCACCTTATCAAATGATAATCGGTCCTAAAAAAGCCAAAAATAATATTATTGAATTTAAAAACCGCAAAAGTGGAGTGATAGAAGATATTGAGATAGGTAATCTTAAAAGGCCAATTATTTCATTCCTACGAAAGTAGGAATCCCATAACTTCTAATGTTATCCTGTGACTTGATCTCAGGAGCAAAATTGATATGACAAGTTGGTTTTCTAGAGACAGTGGTCAAGCCACTGTGATACCTATTTATGGATTCACGCTTTTGCAGGAATGGCATAAGGAAAGTTCTTTTATAGATTAATAATAGTATCATATGATACTATCATTATTAAAAGCACATATGAGATAAAAATAGCAGAAAAGGCAGATATCTTTAAAAAAGTAGCGCTTGCACATCTTGCTCTGTATGCAAATCAAGTATCATTATTAATAGCATGTTTATGCAATTTTATAAATCAAAATTATGATACTTCTAGAACAATTAAGGCCTATATGTTTCATTATGAGTTTGAATTTATTCGTCATTTTTTAGACGGTAACGGATAAATTGGAAGACTATGACCACAATTATTACTAATTCAAGCTGATAAAATTTCTGAATATATTGCTGTTGAAAGTTTGGTACGTATAGTATCATAGTATTTTAAGTAAATATGATAAGCCTGGGGAGACAATATTATTTATCAAGTTTATACTTGCTCAACATAATTACAGTACATGTATATAAAAAGATTTCTACAGTCACGGCTGGTAGGGATTTAATGTACAGTTTAGAGTATAAGCTTTTAATAAGTAAAGGTGTTGAAGCAGGCTTATTTATAGGTTTAAGTAGTTGTTGTATGGATTAAAAACGTATTCATTGTCATGCCGTGGCTTGACCGTAGAAAAACAACTTATAGTGTTATTTTTTGTTTATTTCCTGGATTCCGTTATCAAGTTAGCTAGGATGACATAGAACTGATCAAGTCACAGCATAACATAGACATAAAATGAAAAATTTTATACAATATTTGTTTTTTACCATTCTATATATAGTAGTAACTATAATAGTTACGTATATGGTTTTAGCTAAAACGATTCCAAATGATAGGCAGTGTCATATGATGGATAGACCGCTTGTTATTCATTATATCTTAGCAGCAATTATTACAGCTTTACCGACTATAGTTTTAATATATAGTAAAAGTAAGAAAAAAAAGAAATAAATTAATATGATTGGTAAATTAAGTGGTAAAGTTGATTCCCAAGGTGATGATTATGTTATAATTGATGTAAACGGAGTAGGGTACTTAGTCTATGCTTCAGGTAAAACTTTAGGTAAACTTGCTGAAGGGGAGTTTTATAAACTATTTATCGAAACACATGTTAGACAGGAACATATTAATCTTTATGGTTTCCTGACTCTAGAAGAGAAAAATTTTTTTAATTTACTACAGTTAGTAAATGGTATAGGAACTAGAATGGCTTTATCTATTTTATCAAACCTAACTCCTGCGGATATCCAAATTGCTATAAATAATGACGATAAAAATATATTTAAAGCAATATCTGGAGTCGGAGTTAAACTTGCTGAACGTATAGTATTAGAACTGAAAGGTAAAGTAACAAAAATATCAAGCAGCTCGGCTATTATTCAAGATAGCTTCAATATTAAGAATATCACACCCGTCATAAGTAATGAAGTAATAAAGGCTCTGATAAATCTTGGTTTTTCTAGATTTGAGGCACAAAACACCGTTCAAGGAATTATTAATCAAAATCCTGAAATCTCTATTGATGAATTAATTAAAACAGCCCTAAAAAATCGAAAGTCTAATTTTAGTTAATAAATTAACATATGTTTTATACTAATTTAATAACTA
The DNA here is from genome assembly GCF_039954865.1 of Rickettsia sp. Oklahoma-10. Taxonomy (NCBI): domain Bacteria; kingdom Pseudomonadati; phylum Pseudomonadota; class Alphaproteobacteria; order Rickettsiales; family Rickettsiaceae; genus Rickettsia; species Rickettsia oklahomensis. The sequence continues at coordinate 823,434 of NZ_CP157197.1, forward strand.
TAATATAAGCGATATGAGAATAAAAAATGTTTAGGGCAAGTATAAAAGCTAGTTAGCAAATTAGAGTATAATCTGTCTACCTTAATATACATCTTCATTACATGAGGTTGTATTTAGAAGATAAGTTATTTAGTATCTGTAATAGAAAATTTAATATTTATAGATTTATTTACAATTAACAAATTTCCAATATTATTAGCTAAATTTTAATAGATCCTGAATGTCGTATTACTAGTATTATAATAAATAGCAGTTTGGTAGATAGATCAAAGAACTTGCAATTATGAGGCTTTTACAATAAACAACACTCTTCAAGACATTAATTGGGATTGATACTAGGATCAAAGCTTCTGAATTTAAGGCATTTTTGGCTAATATTTCTTGGAAATCTAATTTAAAAGTTTTATATTGTTCTAATGTAGAAAATGATTTCTTATAGTCAGATAGGTTAGTAGATAGTTCTGTGATCTTTTATGCTTGGATTCTTTGAAGAGTTTTTTCAAGATTTGCCTATTAATGCTTTAGATGTGCAGGATATTTATTTAGATAGGAGTAGCAGGTATAATAATATCTCATTAAGATTTTCTTTAGCTAGATAAATAAGTAAAGAATTAATAAAACAGTTATTAGCTTCAATAAGAAATAGTAAAATTATTTAGGTACTCAATTGAGCAAGAACATGGATAGAAACTACTACTACAAATTTGAGAAAAATAAAACATTTATTAGAGGAAGTAGTAAAAGATACAGCAAAGAAAATAATATCGATCTTAATAGATTTGTATAAAAAGAAGCTGGAAGTTGCATATAGTGAAATTTGAAATATTCAAATTATATTGAAAGTTGCCTCTTAAAGAGTATTTAAAAGCAATAAGAGTAAACTAATACAATCATAAATGAAGAACTAAGTGACAATTAGATGTTTTTATCTGGGATATGAAGTAAATATAGATTTGGTACTTTTATCATGAAGATATAGAAAATATAGCATAAAATAAATATAGCATAAAACTATTTTTTAGCTATTATTAATTATTATGTTGTTTGTACAGTTCTGTATGTCATGCCACAATGTCTCATTGTTGCTGAAATGACATCGAAATTTAAATTATTGCATAAATACATAAATGACTCATATATTATCACCTGAAAAAAGTGAAAATGATCAAGAATTACCGATAAGACCGTCATATTTGCAAGAATTTGTCGGTCAGCAGCAAATTAAAGAAAATCTCTCGGTATTTATTAAAGCTGCAAAATCTCGCAATGAACATCTTGACCATACTTTATTTTATGGTCCACCTGGTCTTGGTAAGACTACACTTGCTAAGATTATCTCTAACGAAATTGGTGTTAATTTCAAATCTACTTCCGGTCCTGCTATACTTAAGGCAGCTGATCTTGCTGCTATTCTCACTAATCTTGAAAAGAATGATGTATTATTTATCGATGAAATCCACCGCTTAAATACTTCTGTTGAAGAGGTTTTATATCCTGCTATGGAAGATTTTGAGCTTGATATAATTATTGGTGAAGGACCTGCAGCAAGATCAGTGAAAATAAATTTACCACAATTTACTTTAATAGGAGCTACCACTAGGCTTGGACTGCTTAGTAATCCTTTGCGTGATAGGTTCGGTATTCCTATGAGGCTTAATTTTTATAATAATGAGGAGCTTAAGATAGTTTTAAACAGAGTGAGTAAATTACTCGATATTGATTTGACAGAATCTGGTTCTGAGGAAATAGCTAAAAGAAGTAGAGGAACGCCAAGAATTGCATTAAGATTGCTGCGTCGTATAAGAGATTTTGCAGTAGTTGACGGTAAACCGGTAGTAGATAAAGAAATAGCTGATTTTGGTTTAAATCGTTTGGAAGTTGATCATATAGGGCTTGATAGTAACGATTATCGTTATTTAAAATTCATAGCGGCTAATTATAAGGGCGGTCCCGTTGGCATTGAAACGATTGCAGCCGCCTTATCTGAACAGCGTGATGCACTTGAAGAAACTATAGAACCTTATCTTATACAGATAGGTTTACTGCAAAGAACGCCCAGAGGTAGGGTAATCACGATTGCCGCTTTTGAACATTTAAAAATGCCGGTGCCAAATCAATCGCATAATCAATTTAATATTTTTAACGATAATGAGTGATAATAATTTAAATGATAGTTACACAGCGGTTGACGTTATAAAAAGGTTGATAAAAGAGCATGTTAAACCTTATGTAAGTAAAATATATTTTGCCATATTTTGTATGGCTATTGCAGCAATTTGTACGGCTGTGATAGTTCATGCAGTCCAACCTATTATTGATAAGATTTTTTTAACGCATGATAGGAAAATGCTTGTAATAATGCCGATAGTGCTCACAGTTACTTTTTTTATAAAAGGGATTGCAGAATATTATCAGAATTATCTAATAAAATTTGTAGGGCAGAGGGTATTAAATGATTTGCAGATGAAAATGTATGAGCATTTATTATTTGCCGATATTTCTTTTATTCAAAAACAATCTTCGGGGCGTCTTATATCTCGTGTTACTAATGATATTTCTTTGATGCGTGGGGCTGTTTCTAATTTGCTTATTGGGTGTGCTAAACATTTCCTAACGGTAGTATTTCTGATAGGGATGATGTTTAAGTTAGAACCAGTATTATCTTGCATAGTTTTTCTTGTTTTTCCGCTTGCTGTTTATCCTGTACAAAAAATGGGAAGAAAAATACGTAAAATATCATCACAATCCCAAGAGGAGCTAGGACATTATACTTCTAAGCTTGATGAAACATTTCAGTCAATTAAGATTATACAATCTTTTGTTGGTGAAAAAATAGAAAGCAATAGAGCATCATTGATTGTTAATAATATTTTAGAGTTTTATAAGAAAACTTCTAAGTTAGATGCGATGGTTTCGCCAATTATGGAAGGGTTAAGCGGTCTTGCAGTCGGGGGGATGGTATGGTATGGAGGTAATTTAGTTCTTGAGGGAAAAAGTACGCCCGGTGCTCTTTTTGCTTTTTTGGCGTCTTTTGCAGCGGCTTATAGGCCGTTTAAAAGCTTAGTATCGTTAAATGTCAATTTGCAAGAAGGAATTGCAGCTGCTAAGAGAGTATTTAATATTTTAGATAGCGAGCCTCTTATTAAAGATCGTGAAGGTGCTCAAGAAGTAGATTTATATAATTCAGAAATTACTTTTGAAAAATTAGCTTTAAGTTTTGAGAGTAAAATAGCTATAAAATATATAGATTTAAAGCTAGAACCTCATAAAATGATTGCATTTGTCGGGCGTTCAGGTAGCGGTAAAACTTCGATTAGTAATTTATTAGTGCGTTTCTATGATCCAAATGAGGGAAGAATTTTAATTAATAATCATGATATTAAAGATATTAAGCTTACTTCACTTAGAGGTCAGATTTCCTTAGTGACTCAAGATACTCATTTATTTGATACAACAGTTGCCGAAAATATAGCATATGCTCAAGCTTATACTACGCGAGAAGAAATAATTAGAGCAGCAAAATATGCTGATGCTCATGAGTTTATTATGCATCTGCCGAACGGTTACGATACTATGATAGGAGTGCAGGGGATAACTCTATCAGGTGGTCAACGTCAGCGTTTATCGCTTGCTAGAGCTTTCCTAAAAGATGCACCTATTTTAATTTGGGATGAAGCAACGAGTAGCTTAGACCAAGCTTCCGAACAGAAAATTCTAGAATCTTTAAAGAAATTACGTCAAGGAAAAACTACTTTAATTATTACACATCGTTTAAGCAGTATTACCGATCTTGATAATATTATTGTAATGAAAAACGGTGAGATTTGTGAGCATGGTACTCACAGACAATTACTTAAGAATAAAGATGAGTATTATAGGTTATATAATAAAGAATTAAGAGAAAATAGTTGATTTATAACATAAATAGTTTATACCTCTTATTTTTTATTAAATAATTTTGTATATAATTCGTAGCTAAAATCAGAATTCAGTAATTAAATAAATACAAATAATTAAAATTATGCAGGTGATTTTACTTTTTTCTCCTGCATTCGCGGGAAAATGACATAGGAGTCATAAAACAATGCTTAGCCTATGGGTCATGGTATCATCAACACAAGGAATAATATAATGCTTATTACCAAGATTTTTAAAGATTATCAATTATTTGAAATATTTATTTTAGGGATAGTTAGTGGTATGCCGCTGGTTATAATTTTTTCTACTCTTTCTGTATGGTTAAAAGAATCTGGTATAGATATCGCTATTATTACTACTTTTGCGGTTGCAAGATTATCATATTCGTTAAAAGTATTTTGGTCACCGTTAGTCGATAATTTTAAAATACCTTTTTTAAGTAGGTGGGGGCATCGAAAAAGTTGGCTTATATTATGTAGCTCTTTAATGGCTTTAGTGTTAATGGCTATAAGCAAAGAAAACCCTGAAGTTTCTTTAACTTCTTTATATTTTTTAACTATAGTATTAGGCTTTTTATCTAGTACTTTCGATATTGCTGTTGATGCATTGCGTATAGATAAGTTTGATCAGGCAACGCAGGGCATAGCTGGTGCAACTGCTGTACTTGGTTATCGAGTCGGCATGCTTATTACAGGGGCGGGTGCTTTATATATTGCAGAAATAACTGGCAATAATTGGCAACTAACTTTCTTTGTTATAGCTATAATATTTGCTATTTCTGTTGTTTTTATAATAACAGTAGATGAAAAAGAATTAGTAAGAGAAAAAATTAATATTACTTCTATTACTTCATGGATTTATACAGTCATTAATCCTTTCAAAGATTTTTTCACAAGAGAATTTGCTATAACTATTTTACTTGCAGTAATATTTTTTAAATTAGGTGATGCTATGCTTGGAGCGGTTGCTTCACCATTTTATATAGAGCTTGGTTATACAAAAGGTGAAATAGCAATAATTGCTAAACTTTATGGGTTGATTGCGACCTTAGTCGGTGGTTTTACCGGTGGTATTGTAATGTATAGGGTAGGGAATTTTAAAGGTTTAATTATTACCGGTATTGCTCAAAGTTTAACGCATTTTGCATTTATTTGGCTTAATCACCAGCCTCCTGCTTTTGAAGCATTGTTAATTGCTATTACTATAGAGAATTTTGCTGCCGCTATGGGTGCTACTGCTTTAGTCGGATATATCGGTAATTTATGTAATAAGAAATATTCTGCAACGCAGTATGCTTTACTTAGTAGTGCAAGTAGTTTATGTAACAATACTGTCACTATTTATGCTGGTAAATTAGTAAATATCCTTGATTGGGATTTTTTTTTCATCTTTACTATAATTTTAGCCTTACCCGCTTTATTTATATTAATGTATCTTAATAAAAAAGTTAAAGTATAGTAAGTATTATTGTCATACCGTGGTTTTGACCACGTTTAAAGTACTAATAATTTTAGTATTTTTCACAGGTTCCGCGATCACAAGTCACGTGATTACACAAAAAGAAAAAACATAATCCTGCTTGATTTAATTCAAAAAATATTTTATTTATTTAAAATGTTTAGTAAATTTTTATTATCCTATATTTTTATTGCAACATTTTTCTTTACTCCAATAAGCGAAGCAAAGAAAGCTGTACAAAATACCTATAAACCGCCTGTTCAAACTAGTTTAGTAATTGATGCAAAAAGTGGTAAAGTGCTGCAGGCTCATAATTCACAAATTCGGATTTATCCTGCTTCTTTAACTAAGCTAATGACTCTATACTTGATGTTTGAAGCAATTGAATCCGGTAAGTTTCCTTTAGATAAAAAATTACTTGTATCAGTAAAAGCTTCACAAATGCCGCCTTGTAAGCTTGGTTTAAAAGCAGGGGAAACTATAACCGTTCGAGAGGCAATTAATGGGTTAATAATAAAATCAGCTAATGATGCTGCTGTAACTGTGGCTGAGAATATGAAGGGTTCTGAGAAAGCTTTTGCTCACTTAATGAATATTAAAGCTAAACAGCTTGGTATGAAAAATACCTATTTTAAAAATGCTTCAGGTTGGCATGACCCATTACAGCAAACTACCGCAAGAGATATGGCTAAACTTGCTATGGCCCTGAAGAGAGATTATCCTAAATATTACCCATTATTTTCTAAAACCAGCTTCATATTTCGTGGGAACATAATAAACGGACACAATAGAGTTACTAAAAATTATCAAGGTGCGGAAGGTATGAAAACAGGCTTTCATACACCTGCAGGTTATAATTTAGTAACTACTGCTTCTAGAAACGGTAAATCATTGATTGCAGTTGTTACAGGTGGCAAAAGTGCTGTATCTCGTGATCAAAAAATGATTAGATTATTGGATCAGTATTTTAATATTAAGCCTATAGCCACTACTAAGCCTTCAATCAAGCTTGCTTCTAAGCATAAAGCTACTACAAAAGATAAATCAAAAATAATAAAGAAAAAGAATATACGTAGTTGATATATTATTTTTTGCTGTATTGCCTTTTTAGCTGTTTTATTGCATGGCTCATATTTTTGTCATTGCAAGGAAAAACTATAAGTTTTGACAAAGCAAAGAAGAATAAAAATGCTATAGCATTTTTATTACTTTTTCTAGATTGCTATGTTTCTTTTAGTGCTTGCAATGACACTTTTTGAGCCATACAACAAAGTTTAAATTTTATCGTAATGATGACTTAATATCTATTGTACCTTCTAGGGACTTACTGCCAGCTTATATTTTAAATTCACAAGTTTTATATGACAGTTAATACTACATTTACCATTTTTTGCTAATTTAGTAGATGAAGATTTTTGAGAGCTTTTAGCTACACTTTTACTTTGTATTTTTTTTAAATTAATATTTTTTAGAAATTGTTCGGTTTCATCAGGTAAATATTCTATTTTTACTTTAGTAATACCTTGATTTTTAAATGCTAAAATTTCAGCTGCTTTTTGAGAAACATCTATTATACGATTTTTCTTAAAAGGGCCTCTATCATTAACCATTAAAATTACTGATTTATTATTAGCTTTGTTGGTAACTTTGACTAAACAGGGAAGTGGAAGAGTTTTATGTGCAGCAGTTAATAAGTTTCTATTAAAGCTATCGCCGTTAGCTGTTTTCTTACCGTGGAAACCGTCTTTATACCCACCATACCATGATGCATAGCCTGTTTCAGTAAAAGATTTAGGATTGTGAGGTTTATAAGTTTTCCCATTTATTTTATAATTTTTACCAACTTTATAATGCCCTTTATAAGTTAAATTATAAGGATCATCTTTTGATAATTCTTTGTATGAATATTTGCAGGAATAAGGTAATTTTTTTGAGGTATTACAACCACTTAGACTAAAACAAAAAATTAATAAAATTAATAAACTAAGTTTATGGTGTTGTATCATCATCATACTTATTAAAGTTATCCATTATTTTAGTGTAACACACAACTTTTTCAACCCCTTTTATTTTTGATGCAATAGAAGCGAGTTTTTCTAGCTCTTCTTTTGATCGTGCAACTCCAAATAAATAAACAATATTATCTATAGTTAGAATAGTATAATTAGCAAATTTAATGTCTTTTCTGATTAAATTTTTAGCTTTAATTTGTGTGGTTATCATACTATCTTTAGTATATTGGGCTAAGTCAAAATGATTACTGTTTTTATTTACTTTTAATTCATTAATAACTTCTTTGACGCCGTTTTGATTCCAAGCAATTTTTACGGCTTTTAATGCATCTGGTTCTTTTTGAATATTTCCTGTTAATAATACTCTTCCTTGTGATACTTCGACTTTTATTTTAGCTCCTAAATCTCTAAAATTATTTTTTACTAAATCAGCTTTAATACTCGCAGAAATCCTTGCATCATTTAATGTTTCAGACATTGGTTGATCTTTTGAGGCAACAATACCGGTAGTGGTTGCTACGGTAAATATGGTAGGTAAACAAGCAGATAAATTAAAAGAGAGAGCTATAAAAATTAAAACCCTTAATAAACTGCTTGCATAACCTCCTTCTAAAGGTAATTTGTACATCAACCCAGTACTAGCATCTTCGTGATTGTATATATATGCTGCAGTGTTTCCTTCGAATTCCTCTTTATAAGATTGTTTATACAAGAAGTCTAATATATTGTTTATATAAATCATATCTTACTATCCGGTAATTTATTTTTTAATAAAAGCGGTAATTGCAGTAAAATAAATATAAAGGTAATAGGTATTACTCCGAATACTTTGAATTTGACCCATGTTTCATCTGAGAAATTACGCCAAACTATTTCATTAACTACAGCCATAAAAAAGAAAAAAGCTGCTGCCCTATAGCTTAAAGTTATCCAACTTTCCTCTTTAAGACGTACTATGCTCTCTAAAGCATATTTAATAAAAGGATTTTTCCTTATACCGCTCATGAGAAATATTATTCCAAAGATAACATATAATATAGTAGGTTTGATTTTTATATACATCGAATCGCCGCTAATTAAAGTTATACTCCCTGAAACTAATAAAACCGATACAGAGATAATAGAAAGTTTTGATACTTTTTTATCTACAAAATAACAAATAGTGACGCAAACAATGGCTGTAATAAGCATATAAAGAGTAGCGTTTTGTATACCGCCTCCATAAAAAAAACCTGCAAAAAATGCTATTACCGGACCAATTTCTGATGAAAGTTTTAACATATTTAATTTAATTGCTCTCTTTAATAAAATTAATTTAGTTCATTTTTGTAATAAAATTGAGGTATTTTTGGAATACCTTAATTTTATTTGTATGAAAATATTTATTAATAATATAGTAGTAAAATAAGCAAGTACTTGCAGTCCGTTAGGTCTTGCAATATAACCAGTAACAATATGTAAGATTTTGCCTACCATACTTCTATCCGCTACTAACCATGAACTATCCCAAAGTTGATCGGATAAAAACATAATTAGACCGGAAGAAGTTAGAATACCTGCTGCACTTGCTGCAAATCCCCCTGCTATTAGCATCAATAATATGGTAGAAATTTTAAAAATATATTTTTGATTAGCAATCTTAATTAAACCAAAATATATTACTATGCCAAGTAAGAAACCACTTGTAGCACCTATAATTACTCCTTGTAAGTAAATACTGCTTGATATTGTTTCAACTGAAGATATGCTGTATACTAAAATAATAATTTCTGCACTTTCTCGTAATATAGTAGTAGCAACTAAAAAAACCAACATGAAATAACTAGCATTACCTTCATGAATTTTTACTGATAAGTCGTTTATATGTTGTTTTACTTTTACACCGTAACCTTGCATCCATATTATGGTCCAGCTAATCAAAATTGTTATTAGTATCATAATTCCGGAATTGAATAACTCGTCTCCTATGCCACCAAAAGATAAAGATAATTTACGTGTAAAAAATGCAAAAATTGAAGCAAAGACTACTCCAAGCATTACTCCGGCAATAATATAAAGACGAGATTTTTCTATTTGTTTTGTTACAGCGAGTATTACACCAAGTAATAACGATATTTCTAAACATTCACGAAACACTACTAAAGCAATTTTAAACATATTCTTATCTAATCATTAACAATTATACAACCCTGATCTTGATGAAAATCTCCAAAAAATTCATATTTTCCAGGATTAAGTGGTGCAAGTATAATATTTATTGATTCATTTGGCATAACTATTTTTTCACGATGCAAATCATGACTTTCAAATTCTTCTATCGTATCATCTTCATTATGAACAATTAACTTTATCTTGGTAGATTTTGGTACTTCAACTATATTCGGAACAAATTTATGATCTTTTATAGCTATCTTTACTTCTAATATATTATCATTTATTTTATTGTTCGCACTCTTTATAGAGATATAAATGATTGTTGCTAGCAATATTACACCTACTATTATAATAGTATTTTTGTTTTTTTTAATAATTTCCATACTAAACTCATAGTTAATGAAAGTTTAAAGTAAGATTCTTAATATACTTGTTTAATTTGAAAAGTTGGTGTAAAGTTTTAATATAATAATATACTACCCTCTGAGGAATTTAGACCAATTACTCTTTTCCACATTAAATATTCTTCAGTTATGTTTCAAATTTTTAATAAACACACAATTTATCCTTCAATTTTTATGAAAGTTATAAGATATACAATTATTATCATAATGACAAGGATAGATAATAAAATATAATTTTTTTGTTTTTTGTTATCCGATATTTTATGTTGTTTCATATTTATTTAATTTTGTTTAAAATCATTAAGTTCAAGTAAAAGATATTCATTTATCGGTAATGATTCATGAGAAATAATTTTATTTATATTAGAACCTAAGGCTTTAAAAGTTTTGCCTTCAGCAATAACACTGCGTGTTCCAACCGGTACTTTACCCTGTAAGGCATAAGAAAAAATTAAAGGATATGTAATATCGCCGATTTGCATATCTATTTTTTGTCCTTTTGCTTTTGAGTCATATAATATTTTACCGTTTGATAAGCGAGTAATTTTAGCATTAAAACTTACTTTTTCACCACATAATAAAGGAACACGATAAGCTATCTCATCGTCATAAATTTTGACTGCATTACTTTTAACAAAATTTTGTGGTAATATAGATTTTAATATTATATTAACTTTATAATTATAAGCATTATCGAAGATAATATTATTACTATTATTAATGGCGTATTTTGCCGGAATAATTGCTTCGCGTGCTTCTCCTACCATCATACCTATTATTACATTATCTAAGCCAAGCATTATAGGAGCAGAGCCTAAAGTAAAAGTTCTAGTATCTTCCGATATTAAATTATTATTGATATCCAATATTTGATAAAATACGGTAACTACATGTCCACAAGAAGCGGGACCGATATTGCCGCTACCAAGAGTATTAATTTTAAACAGCGTTTTTACTAAATCCTTACGTACTTCAATAGTGTAATCATTAGGATTGATAGGTCCATTTAATGGCTGTAAAATATTTTCAAAGAATGCTTTCCCTTCTTCGGTTTTAAGAGCATTTATTACTATTTTTGAAACCGTACGTTCAAATAAATTGCCGTTTAATGAAATAGGGGGTTCATTATTTATACTAGTTTGGTTTTCATTGGTAAATGTATTATTTGAAGCCGATTGCTCTATAGTTATAGGATTATCGTTGTCTGGAGATATTTTTAATTTTACTATGTTGTATAGTATTAGAATTACAATTATTAAAGATAAAAATTTTTGCATATTGCATAATATATATTTTGGTATAACAAAGTTTACTATAACAATCAATTACTGAATAATCAAATGAGAATAAAAATAATTTGATTAATGTAAATAATTGATCTAAGATTTAAATGCAGATATTTAATAATGTTAAAATGGTGAAAAGTGCAAAAATTTATATTTTGTTTTTTATGTTTATGGACATTAAACATATTTGCTGTTTCTAAAGCTTACCCTAATAAGCTTAATCATTGTACAATTACTAGAAATATCTTTAACGATTATGAACCAAAAGTTTTTGACACTACTAATAATTTATTACGTAAAACAGGAAGATTGTCAAAATTTTACGGTGAAAGAATATTAATTAAAGGAAAAGTATTAGATCAAAATTGTGTACCGGTTGCAGATGCTAAAGTTTATTTATGGCAAGCAGGAAGCGGTGGTAAATATCCTTATGAACCTTTAAAAACTAGAGTTGATAAAAGAAGATTTACAAGTGAAGGTAATTCAAGCTTTACCGGTTCCGGTACTGCTACTACTAATAATAAAGGAGAATATTACTTCATTAGTATGTTGCCTTATAAATCTTCTCATCATTTAAGAAGTGCAAATATAAGAGTAGAGCATCCTAGTCTTACTACCTTAGATACTCGCTTAGATTTATCTAATAAAAATATATGTAATAATGAGTACGGTGAAGTGAATCCAATATTGATTGAACTGCAACAAAATATAGTGTCATATTGTTTTGATTTAGTATTACAAGGTACGACCTTTAAAAGGTATTAATAATGTTATGCTAGTTCCTTGACCAGGTGGGGTGTTATTACATAGATTGAAAACCACAATCTAGGTCATACTGTGACCCCTCCATAGTATCCAAAAAATTAAAAAAGACTGATCCTGCATCAAGGCATGGGATGACAGTAGTGTTTCCTTCTGTGGTGCTTCTAAAGGTTTTTTTATACCGCAACCGCATAATATAACGCATATAAGCGTTAATAAGAATAAATAAAATGTTTTCATTACATAAATTAGTATATGACCTTAAGAAATTATAATAAATATTTTTTATATATTATAGCCTTTTTATTATCTATAACAATTTTTATTCCTAAAATTTATGCTAAGCATCAGGATAAATTAAAATTTTTAAGAGGTTCAAGTGTTCCTGATAACGTAATTTTTTTTGATGAAGAAAACAATCAATATTCTCTTGATCAGTTTGAAGGAAAGACTATATTATTAGTATTTTGGGCTACTTGGAGTGCTTCATGCGTTAATGAGATTCCAGCTCTTGATATGTTGCAAAAAGATTTCAGGAATTTACCTTTTGCAGTAATTCCGATTTCAGATGATTATCAAGATATAAAGGTTATTAAGGAATATTTTAAAAGTTATAAAATAAGGTATTTACCGATTTACTATGATTATAGAAATCAACTGTTTAAAGCTTTAAGTATAGTAAGTCGACCTACTAGCATCTTAATAGACCCAAATGGTAAAATAGTAACTAGTTTTGTCGGTAATACGAATTGGTATGATGAGAAGACTAGAGAAACCATTTTATCATCTATCCCAGGAAATTATCCTGAGCCTAAGAATAGTTATAATGAGCAATCTCTTAATAAACTGTCCAGGCCTTTGCAGCCAATAAAAAATGATACAATGAAGGAAATTAACATACAAAGTAACAATGAGCAAAATTAATGAATGAAGTTAATAAATCAACTATTGCAGGTGCTGAATTTGATCAGATAATAACCAAACGGCAGATAAGTAAATTAGATCAACTAGTTGCTTCAGTTTTTGGTGATTCTAAAGATGTGATTGCAGTTTTGCGCCTTAGCGGTGTTATTGGTAAAGTCAGTACTGTGCAATCAGGGCTTACGTTAGAATCATTAAATGAGCTAATAGAAAAAGCTTTTAAAATAAAGAAGTTAAAAGCATTATGTTTAATTATTAATTCTCCTGGTGGTTCTCCAGTACAATCTGAACTTATTGCAAAACGTATTCGTAGCCTTGCTACAGAACATAAAATAAAAATTTATAGTTTTATTGAAGATATGGCGGCTTCAGGCGGATATTGGCTTGCTTGTAGCGGTGACCAGATATATGCTTTGTCAAGTTCGGTTATTGGTAGTATTGGAGTAATATCAAGCGGATTTGGTTTTCATAAAGCAATTAATAAACTTGGGATAGAGCGAAGAGTTTATACTGAAGGAAAAAATAAATCAGTATTGGATCCTTTTCAGCCTATTAATCAAGATGACCTTAAAATTATCAAAAATTTGCATAAGCAGGTTTACGAGCATTTCATAGATTATATAAAAACAAGAAGAGCCGGGAAGTTAACTCAGCAAGATGAAATTTTATTTAACGGCGAATTTTGGGCGGGACAAACAGCTCTTGATTACGGCTTAATTGATGGAATAGGTGATATGTATAGTGTAATGAAAGAAAAGTTCGGTAATAATATTAAGTTTCAATATTTGTGTGTTAAACAACCTTGGCTTAAAAAGAAACTTGGCATGGGAATGAAGATATTAACTGATAATCTTGCTAATTCTTTAATTAATGCTATTGAAAATAAAATTATTAACGATAAATTTGATATAAAGTAATATGACTATAACACAATTTAAAATTCAGAAACTAGAAAATTTTTTTGGTGGTTTACCGGAATATGCTACAGAGCGTAGTGCAGGGATGGATTTAATAGCCGCAAATGCGCAACCTATAATTATAAAGATCGGCGAAATACAACTAATCCCGACTGGTATTGCTATAGCATTACCTGATTCGTTTGAAGCACAGATAAGACCTCGTTCGGGTCTTGCTGTTAAACACGGTATTACGGTTGCTAATTCACCGGGTACTATTGATGCCGATTATCGAGGCGAAATAAAAGTTATTCTTATTAATCTTGGTAAAGAAGATTTTATTATAGAAAAAGGCATGCGAATTGCTCAAATGATAATCTCCAAGTACGAACGTATATTATGGGAAGAAAGTATTACACTTGATGAAACAGTACGTGGTAGCAGCGGCTTCGGCTCTACAGGTGTTTAGTTAGCTCTTATATCATTCCCGCAGAGGCAGGAATCCAGAATAAATAAATATTAAATATTCTAATATAGTACCTATTTGACAAAATAACCATATAAAAACTTATTTTACATGTTTTGCTGGATTTCTGCTTCTGTAGGAATGACATAAAAACTATGAATAAGCTTATATATTTATGAAAATAAAATTATTAATTGCTATATGTTTATTAGCAGTTTTAAAGGTAAATGCTAATTTTGATCCTGTAGATAATATCAAACAAATCTTTACCTATATTGATCAAAAAAGTTGGTTGCAAGCTGAGGATTTAGCTTTAAAGGTCAATAGTAAAGTTTTAACAAAAATTGTGCTCTCGCAAAAATTATTGGACAATAAATATTCAGATAATAGTTTTGAACAGGTAATAAAGTTTTTACTTGATAATCCGGATTGGCCTCAAAGTAAGTTGCTTGAAGAAAGGGCAGAAGAATATTTAAATAATAGTACAAATAAAAAAGTAATTTTTGATTGGTTTAGTAAACATCTGCCTCGTACCGGTAAAGGTTATAAATTTTATGCAATTGCTGCAAGTAGTTTAATCAAAGATCAGAAAATATTATTACCTATTATTAAGGAAGTTTGGGTATATGCCAATTTTACTCCTGAGGAAGAAAATGCATATTATAATAAGTGGCATAAATATTTAACTGCAAGTGATCATTTAGAGCGAATAGAAGAACATTTATGGAAAAATGATATTAGGTCTGCTGAGCAATCTCTAAAATATGTAGATCAAGGCTATCGTAATTCTTTTAAAGCACAAATTGCGATTATAAATAAATCACCAAATGCTGAAAAATTTTTTAGAAGTGTTCCTGAAAAATACTATACTTCCGGTTTATTATATCGTTATTTAGATTCTAAAAAAACGCAAAAGCCGACTAAGGAAGTTATTACTTTATTTAAGAAAGCCAAAAATAATCGTAAACATTTTGCTAAATGGTGCCGCATTCAATCTTATTATGCTCGTAAATTTATCGATTATAAAGATTTTGCAAGTAGTTATAAAATGGCGATACTTCCTTTTGCTACTTGTCCTGAAACCGTAAGAGAGCAGGAGTGGCTTGCCGGCTGGCTTTCTTTAAGTTTTTTAAAAAAGTCTGATCAAGCATTAGTACATTTTAATAAGTTTATTAAAGTTGTTAAGACTCCGATTAGTTTGGCACGTGGGTTTTATTGGCTCGGTCGCACTTATGAAGCAAAATGTGATAAGCAAATGGCTAGAAAATTTTATGAGCAAGCAGCAAAATATTCTTTTACCTTTTACGGGCAGGTAGCAAATATTGAATTAAATAGGACAAAGTTAGTGTTGCCTTCTATTCCTGTAATAACTTCTGAAGAAAGGGAAACTATAGAAAATAAAGAGATTATTAAAGCAATAAGGTTACTGGTTAAATATAATAAACACTACTTAGCCATGATATATTCCAAGTCAGCGATTAAGAATACTAAAAATCCTGCAGAAATTCAAATAATTGCAAATATTATTAAAGTAAATAATAATATTAATTATATGGTTGAGGTGGCAAAAATTGCTGCACAAAATCATGCTTTTATTCCGGATTGTGCTTTTCCAACTCCATATAATCTAGCAGGGTTACCTATTCCACCTCATTTAACTTATGGAATAATTAGACAGGAATCGGTTTTTGATCATAAAGCAGTAAGTTATACAAATGCTATGGGTCTCATGCAACTTATTAAAGGTACTGCTTGTGATACTGCAAAATCCATAAATGTTAAATGTAATATAGCTGATTTAACTAGAAACCCGGTATATAATATTAAACTTGGCTCGTATCATTTCAAAAAATTATTAGATGATCATAAAGGTTCTTATATTCTATCTATTGCTTCTTATAATGCTGGAAGTCATAATGTAATAAAATGGATAGGTAGGTTCGGTGATCCAAGGGACATAAAGGATACAAGAAAAGTTATTGACTGGATAGAACTTATACCTTATAGAGAAACAAGAGATTATGTTCAAAGAGTACTTGAAAATGTCCAAATTTACCGCACAATCTTGAATAAAAATAATAATTTTTATTTTAAACGTGACTTACATGCTTGCTGTGTATCAAAAAGTTGATTTTTATATTTTGACATATGATAATATAATATGATAGGAAGTAGTTGCAAATATCAATAAAGAAGCTACAAGTAACACAGCCAAATATGAAGACTTAAGTATTTAACTGGAATTCTAGTACTAAAGATGCAATTGAGTCTAATATTAAGACTAATAATATTACTCGCACACAAGTCAAGAAGAATTAGTAAAAACGGCTTTAGTAGAAGTGAAACGTATTATTAAAGTACATGATATAACTACTGAATTTAAAAATTATTTCTCAAAATTAAATTTGGATTCTGTAGCATCGTTTATAAATACTGCTAGTACACTAGGTATTAATCTTAAGGATATGGGGCACTATTCTGCAAAAATGGGGAAATATTCTAATGAAAGAGTTGGTAGAAAAATATGATACAAATCCACATGTCTCTTGTGAGAATAAAATAGAACTAAATGTACAAGTACAAGATGCAGATAAATGAAAGATACCCTGAGTAAAGAAAATTCTGATTCTGTGTCGGATATAGAAGTTATATCAACACCACTAGAATCTGAAGTGACACTTACTTAATGGTGAAAAGTATAATGTTGGAGACTTTATAAAACTATTGAAAGCACAAGAATTTGAAGCATTGGAATTTTATCAAGGGTTGTTGCTTACAGAATTTAAATATCCAATACAAAAAGAATTAGAGTTAGTATTAGCACAGATGTTGTGTAAAAAACACGTAGGTTTCAAATTTGCAAAAGAAATTGCGCAAAAAGCAAATGCAATAATGCTTGGTTTTGAAACAAGAATATAACTCTTTGTAAAAACTTATAGTGATACACAAATTCATTAAGAAGAAATGGCAATTTCTAAAGTTTCATATTTATTTGATTGTGATTATAACGGCTAATCAATTTTTATTCACGTGACTTAATCATGGGATTCAGTGATAAAATTATTAGTATGATAAGTTACTTTTTTAGATACTTTAGAGGGTACTTGGTATGAGACACTGAGTATACTTTACGATCTATTTAACAAAGTCCTTCTGTAGAGGAATGACATAAGAAAAAGAATAATACCCACAAATACATATCAATTATATTTATGATTCTTAAAAATTTATCTTTACTAATAATATTATTATTTTCAATTTCAGCTTTTTCTGCTGCTAATAGTCTACAAAATATCCCTATTACCATTGTTGCTACTGCTTCGGGGGCTGATAGTAAAACCTTGTCAAATTTACAAAATATTCATGGACTAAATTTACAGATTTCCTCTAAATGTTTTGCTAAAAGTAAGTTACCGTTTCTTGCAAGTAGTGATGAGATACGATTTAATTGTTTACAAGATGCATTATTTGATGATTCCAATTATATAGTATGGAGTTTACGCGGAGGTTATGGCTCGGCTAGATTAATTCCATATTTACAAAAACTCTCAAAGCCTCTTAAAGAAAAGTTCTTTATAGGTTATAGTGATATAACGGTTCTACATCTTTTTTTATCACAAGAATGGGGATGGAAAACTATTCATGGCAGTAATATAGCTGATTTATTAAAACCTGATAAAGATCAAAGCAATTTTACCAAGCTTGCTGAAATATTGAAAGGTAAAGTCAAGCAGGTTACTATAAATAATTTAGTGCCTCTTAACGATATAGCAAAATCAAGTGATCTTGTTAACGGCAAACTAACAGGTGGTAACTTAACTATGCTGCAAACTAGTATAGGTACAAATTGGCAGATAAACACTAAGGGAAAAATTCTTTTCTTAGAAGATGTAAATATAGTTGCTTTTAGATTAGATCGTGCGCTTGTGCACTTAAAGCAAGTAGGGTTGCTTGAGGGTGTGAAGGCCATAATATTTGGTTCATTTGATCAAGATTCTGAAGGCACAATGTTAGTGCTTAGTAATTTTGCAGATAGTTTAAATATTCCAGTATTTAAAACAAATAGATTCGGGCATGCAAAAATTAACGATCCGATTATTTATAATACAGATAGTAAGATTATTAAAAATAAAGGATTTAAGTTAGTGATGGGGTTGTATTAGTAGATCTTGCTTGTCATAACGCAATTAAGTTGCGGTATGACATCGACTTAAATGCAAATAATCATTATACTTTGATAAATTCAAATCATAAGAAAAGAATTTATTTGTAATATAATGTTCAAGTAATTTTACTAATCCTGCTTTATGTCTATTTAAAGTTTCAATATTTAAAGCTATTTCCGTTATTTGTATATAAGGATTGATACTAGTTATTTTTACATAAGCAATAGTGATTTCATGATTTATAACTGGATTCACGTGAAAGCAGGAATGACATTCTGTAAATCCATTTTCGAGTAACATTAAGCTTTCTATAATAAGTTGAGGTGAGAGTCCAAGCTCTATTTCTTTTTTAGTTGCAATAGTGCCGGTTTTATAATCAAGTATAGTTATATTGTTTGATTTGCTTATTTCAATTCGGTCAGCTATACCGATTATTTTTATATCCTGACCTGCAACATTTAGTCGTAATTCCCCTTTAACCTCAAAATAGATTTCTTTGCAATTTTTTCGGCGTTCTATGTCAAATAGAATAAAGGCTTTACTGAAAGCTACAAGTTTTATTTGCCAAGCTTTTTTTGTGTATACCGGTAAAATAGTATTATATAAAATATGATTACCAATATTTATTAAAGCATTTTGTTTATCAAGCAAATTTAAATTAATATATTGTTTGTCATAATTTTTAGAATATTCCTCTAAAACTTTATGAATAAAATTACCAAAAGCTGATATTTTAGGCTCTTCCCATATATTATCTTTTTTACGTAATCCAAGAATTTTCTTAGCATAAAAACCGTATGGGTTTCTTATTAATGTTTCTATATCGGTTACTGATAAGGTAGGTGGAAAAAAGGTATTGAGGGCTGTAGACTCATTGTCATACCGTGGCTTGACCACAGTATCCATATAGTGACTGGATCCTGTGATCAAGTTGTGGGATGACACACAGTCCTTCTGTAGCTTCAAAAATAAATTAGAAGTGTTTGTTAATTTTTCATCATATTTTTTAGCATTTAGTATAATTACTTGTTTATTTTGTAGAAATAAATTGAAGTAATCTGAATATAGAGTAGAGTCAATTTCATCGTAATCTATATTTAGTATCTGCAAAGCTTTCTTGCTAAGCCATGGGTGAACTTTTTTATTAGGAGACCAGTTGTCAGTATTAAAATGCGGTAATATAATTAAGTCAAATTCGCATAATACTAGATCTGTAGGCGAGCCAATAATTATATTGGCAGATTCGGTATTTTTGTAAAATTTGATATTGGAAAGTAAAAAAGAGAAAATTTTATGAAAATCTTTTTTATTCGTTAGATTTATATATTGACTATATGCAGTTAAATTTGTTAAAAATTCAAGTAATTCGGCTCCTCCTTCTTTTTCCCAAATAGTAGGCAAAAGTTTTTCAGCTATTTCTTTAGCAGCTATTAAAATAGCTTGTATATTACGTGGGGTATCAGTAAATAAAATATCTATTAAGTTATGGCAATATTCCCTTATATTCTCATTATCAAATTGTAATTGCAATAAATATTCTGGTGAAGATATAAAACGGTTTTTATTAGATAGCATTAACTCTAATTTTTGTATCATTGGACAATTAATCAAAGGATTTTTAAGTAATAAAAATAAGATTTTTAGATCAAAATTATTACATAATATTTTAATAATGGAAGTGAGTAATGCACTGATATTAGTAAGGCCTAAATCATTACCTATTAGATCTTCATATTTGTCTAAAAAATTACAATATACTCTTTTAAGCTTATTATTATCTGTAACGATTGCAATTCGTTTATCTTTATTACGGTTACATATATAAGCTATTTGTTTAGCTTCTTCATAGATATCATTGGGTTCTAAATAAGATATATTATTAAGACTTTTTGTATAACTTGCTTCTAAGGGTAATATATGTGTTGATCTGGTACTTGAGTCCTCACATATGTCTGTGTACATTGTGGTTCTGCGTTCTGTGTCTCCTACAGATTCCTGTTTATTAGCTACGTTATGTAAGAAGTCTATTGCACTTAAGTTTGGATTATAATAAATTATATAATCTTTTAATTCTTTCTCAAATTTTTTTAGGAAAGGATCAGGTTTAAATATTCCGGCAAGTATTATCTGCTTATGACCATTTTTTATCTTTATTATTTCTTCTTGTAATAGCTTTAATTTATAAACTGCTTTATTTTGTTTTTGAGTATAGTGAATTGATCCCCACTTCTTGGTGCTTCGTTGCTCATAGTATTGCCTATTAATATATAGGTTTTTCTTCTCACACCTGTCACCAAATGAGCTTGAGTTCACTATAAGTGATATTTCCTCTTGCCATCTCAAAAAACAATATTCTAGAAATTTATAAATCTTGTGCCAATAGTTAGAATTATTATAGAATTCAATTAATTTTATATCGATATTATTGAGTATTAAATCATTAAACAATTTTCTTAGAATTTCTGCAGCTTTTAGTGATGATGCAATATTAAAAGGGAATTCTTTATATTCATTGATGATTTCCGATAAAATAAATAATTCTTCTATTTTAGATACATAATCCGAATTGTGATTTTTTTTTGAAATAATAGAAGTAAAAGGAATAATTACAGGTAATTTGATTTTATATTTATCGATTAAAAGCTTCTTTAATTCTAAACATAAAAAATTATTAGGTAATATTATTTGAACCTCTGCACCTTTACCTAATTTATCAATGATATATTTAGCAAAACTTTTCAAAAAAGAATAATCAGTAGCCATATATAATGTTTTTACAATAAATATAGCAGATCACAGATCTAAAATAAATCTTATTTAAAATGATAATGTAGTAGATGATTATTCATTTTTTATTAAGAATCTTAAAAATATATTAATTTGAATTTTATAAATAAGGTATCTGAAAATTTATATTTATTTACTATTTAGTCTCTATAACATTAGGAGCTTATGCTAATGATTAAACTCCCATATAGCTTATTGTGATAATATACAGGTAGCGCAATAAGAAGATTTGGTAATACAAAAATTGGTTAAACTATTTCCAACTGAAACAAATTGTATTATTGTTGGTTGTTTATGAGATGTGTAAGCTAATCAGTTAAAATATTTAATTGTTTGGCAAGAACAATTTGGACCTGTAATTTATGGTCAGTATCAACTAGGAGATAATGTTAGAGGTTCTACATTTGTATGTGAACGCTCTAAAAATCCGTATGTTGGTTGACCGCTTGGATATGAATATAAGACAACATTTGTAATATGTTCATTTGATAATATTGAAAACTAGTATTTAGTTAACATGAATAGCAAAGAATTACATAAGTAATTTGCTATTGGTAACATTTACTAACTCTTTAAATAATTCTAAATCTATTCTATTTGCATTAAAATATTCAGGATGCCACTGAACGCCTATAACAAATTTATGTTTTGTTGATTCGATGGCTTCAATTACTCCATCTTCTGCTTTTGCAGATACGATAAGATTATTACCAAGTTGTTTAACAGCCTGGTGATGGCTCGAATTAACCATTGTTCTTAGATTATTATTTGCTATCCTAGCAAGCTGAGTATTTGCCTCTATATTAATTGCATGCGAAACTATATTTTTAGGTGGAGGTTGGGTATGATTAATTATAGTTTCAATATCATCAGGAATATGTTTAATAAGCGTACCTTTGAAAATAACGTTTAATAACTGCATACCTCGGCATATACCTAAAACAGGAATATCTCTCTCTAATGCTTTCTTTAAAACTAATATTTCAAAATTATCACGTTCTTCATTAGACATTACTACATATTTAGCGTATTTCGGCTCATAAAATTTAGGATGTATATCCTCATCACCGCCTGGAATTACAATGCCGTCAACAAGGTGTATAAGCTGATCTATGGTTTCACTTTGATAAGGTAATAATAGCGGTATACCGCCAACTGCGATAATCGCATCAGTATAGTTTTTTCGCAAGGCATACCATGGAAAAGCAGCGTAAGTATATTTTTCACAATTTTGAACTAAATCAGGTGTAATACCTATTATTGGGTTTTTATGCATTTTTATTGTCATTTTACTACTTTTCAGTTATGTAATTTCTGAATAGGTGGACTCCAGCTCTTTGTCTTTATTATACTGTGGCTTGCACGGTATCCAAAAAAATAAAAAATACTGGATCATACTATAAGCTTGCGGTATTATAGATTACTGGATTTGTACTTTCCTATATTTATAGGAATGACATATAATATTTACTCTTCAATACGCGGTGGTGTTTCAAATGTATGAAATGGTGGTGGAGAGGTAAGTGTCCACTCAAGCGTATTGGCACCTTCGCCCCAAGGATTCATTGGACAATCTTTGCCATATTTTAAAGTATAAAAAACGATAAATACAAAATAAAGAGCAGCAAACATAGAGATGCCTGCTCCTATCGAGGAAACCATATTCCAGCCGGCAAAAGCGTCAGGGTAATCCGGTATTCTTCGTGGCATGCCTGCAAGACCTAAGAAATGCTGCGGAAAGAAAGTTAAATTAACGCCTATAAAGGTAATACAAAAATGCATTTTACCTAAAACTTCTGGATATTGTTTACCTGACATTTTACCAAACCAATAATAAAATCCGGCAAATGCTGTAAATAAAGCACCGAGCGACATCGTATAATGGAAATGTGCAACAACGTAATATGTATCATGTAGTACTCTATCAAGTGCCGAATTTGATAGAATTATGCCGGTTACGCCGCCAATCGTGAATAATATGATAAATCCTATTGAGAATAGCATAGGTGTTGGAAACGTAATAGAACCACCCCACATAGTTGCTATCCAGCTAAATATTTTAATACCTGTCGGCACTGCTATAATCATTGTTCCGGCAGTGAAATATATAAGTGCATTATAAGAAAGTCCAACCGTAAACATATGGTGGGCCCATACAATAAACCCGACAAAGCCTATTATCACCATAGCCCCAACCATACCTTGATAGCCGAATATAGGTTTGCGTGAAAAAGTTGAGATCACCTGACTTACTATGCCAAAGCCTGGAAGTATTACGATATATACCTCAGGATGACCGAAAAACCAAAATAAATGCTGAAATAATACAGGATCACCACCGCCGTCGGGTTTAAAGAAAGTAGTACCAAAGTTACGATCAGTAAGTAGCATAGTGATAGCTCCACCAAGTACTGGCATTGCTAGAATTATGAGGAATGCAGTTACTAAAATAGACCAAACAAATAACGGCATTTTAAACAACCCCATTCCTGGTGCTCTCATATTAAAGATAGTAACGATTAAGTTAATTGATCCAAGGATTGATGAAAGACCTGTTAAATGTAAGCTGAAAATAGCCATATCGACTGCTGCCCCCGGGTGACCGCTTAAGTTACTTAAAGGAGGGTAGAGCGTCCAGCCCGTTCCTGGCCCGCCGTCAACAAAAGCTGATCCCATAAGTAAGATAAAAGCAGGAACTAACAGCCAAAAACTTATATTGTTAAGGCGTGGAAATGCCATATCAGGTGCTCCTATTAATAGAGGTACAAAATAATTACCAAATCCACCAAATAAAGCTGGCATAATCATAAAGAATACCATAATAACTGCATGTGCTGTGATTAGTACGTTATATAACTGGAAATTATGGTTAAGGAATGTTCCACCGGGTATTGCAAGTTCTAACCTAAAGAGAATAGAAAATAACCCGCCGACAATTCCGGCAAAAACGGCAAATATGATATACATAATGCCGATATCTTTATGATTAGTAGAAAAAAGCCATCGACTCCAACCATGAGGGATATGGTGGTCATTGTGAAGTATATCTTTAGTAATTATATCCATAATTATTATTCATGCCTGTGTTAATTTTTTAATATCTGATCCAAATTGTTAGAATATTTCTAGTGATTTTCTCATTCTAATCCCACCATTTAATTTCAAGTAATTACACGATTATATCATCAAAAAATCTATAGCGTATTATCTTTGTAGGATTGCGGGCAACAATACTAATATGGTGGTAAATCCTTATTTACTACTGAGTAAGCATCAATAATTGCCCTATCTCCAATATTAATCCCCGGCTACATTAGTAGCGTTTGTATTAAACCATAGATAGCTTTCAACTATAGTATCTCTTCTGTTATCATAGGAAGGAGTATAATTATCCAATTTTCAAAAATAAAGAAAGGATAAGTAGAAAACCAGTCCATAGGATGATTTATTATTATTGGTTATAAAACTAGTACCCATAAATAACACAAAATTTTCCTATAATCAATTTAACAAAATAAGCTTCTCTAACATTTGCATACTCAAACCTTTCATGAGGTGTTTAGGATCATTATTATAGGTATAATTACATACTATTATGTTAGCATTAAAATGCTTTAA
Organism: Rickettsia sp. Oklahoma-10; assembly: GCF_039954865.1. Taxonomy (NCBI): domain Bacteria; kingdom Pseudomonadati; phylum Pseudomonadota; class Alphaproteobacteria; order Rickettsiales; family Rickettsiaceae; genus Rickettsia; species Rickettsia oklahomensis. The sequence goes on from NZ_CP157197.1 coordinate 848,282, forward strand.
AAATATTATTTCTTTTGTTTGCTTGGAGTAAACATGGGAATAAGGATTATTGTGACTATTCATATATAAAAAATTTAGTATATAAATGTATCTAACTTGGATACTGTTGTATTAATTATTTAAGGAATGTGAATTTCTATTAAATATAATTAATTAGCTGCTAGTTTTGGATTCTCATAATTTAGTGTAACTTTATTTTTACTTGCAATCCAGTTGTCAAAATCTTCTTTACTTACTACTTCTATAGCAATCGGCATAGAGCCGTGATTGATACCACATAGTTCTGAGCATTGGCCATAATACACACCTTTCTTAGCAACTCTTGTCCACGTTTCATTAATTCTTCCAGGCACTGCATCTATTTTAAAACCAAGCGATGGAACAGCAAAACTATGTATCACATCACCTGCAGTAATAAGAAATCTTACATTAGTGTTTTCAGGGATAACAATTCGATTATCAACATCCAATAATCTTTTTTGGTCAGGTTTTAAATTCTCATCAGAGATCATTACACTATCAAACTCCAAATTATTATGATCAGGATATATATAGTGCCAATACCATTGATAACCTACTACTTTGATAGTTAAATCTGTTTCGGGTATTTTTTCGGCATGATGCAATATTCTAAAAGACGGCACTGCAATAATAACTAAAATTATTATAGGTATTACAGTCCAAATTATTTCTATTAAAACATTATGTGAAAATTTGGCCGGTATGGGATTATTTTTTGCATTAAATCTGATACATACAAAGCCAAGTAATCCAGAAACAAATAAAACAATAGCTATTGAGATATAAAGCAGAAAATTATAAAAATGATGTAATTCCTCCATAATCGGACTTGCCGCTGGCTGGAATGTTACTTGCCAAGGTAACGGCTCGGAAGCAAAGCAAATATTGCTAAAAATCAATACACTAATTATAATAATATTTTTCATAGCATATACTAGGTTCTTTATATTTTAAATATAAATGTATATTAATTTTTATTAAAGTAAAAATCGATAAATTTTTAGAAAACTATATTTTTTTAATAAAATTTGAGTTGGAAAAGGTGTACCTATTTAAGATTTTGTAGTAAATCAATAACTTTTATTACTGTCATATTATTAATGCTGCTTGAATTTGTTTAGTTATTAACTGAGGATAGTGCTTTGTTACAGCGATTACAGAAGGACAATTATTTTGCACCAACTGCGCATAATCATTCAAATCTTTCAGTTTAGGTAATATCAGTACGCTATCGAATAATGTGAAAGAACTTAAAATGTTTGCTCGTTGTAAATTGATTATGAATAAGTTGACATTTTGTATTTTTATATTTAATAATTGTTTCATCTGGTTCTTAAACACCAATTAGGTGGTTACCTTGTTTTTTAGCTTTGTGTAAAATTCTATATGACTGTAATGTAATAAATCAAAACCGCTTACTAGAACTATTTCACTATTTATAGGACAGTTTTTATTTAAAGACATATTCTCATGTTGGACAATGTGACAGTATTATGGTTAGATGAATAGGAGATAAGATTTATAAAATAAACTTAAAAAATTTAATTTTAATCAATGAAAAACTAATAAAACAAAATTTTACAATTGTCTATTGTAATTGATTTGTATATAGTTCATATTGTTATTGATGAAAAATTGATTCAAATAATCTTCAGAGCAATTTTAATGAATGATACCGCACTATCTTATGATTTTAATGATATATTACAATCGTCTTTTATTAGTGCACGTCTTAGGAACACCATCACTTATACCTCTTTATTATTATTTATAGGATTAGTTGTTTTTGTCTCTTTTGCCGTTAATAATTATGTTAACAACACTTTATCTATAACTTTAGTACAGCCTGATAGTAGTGCAGAAGAAATGATTTCATTTAAAGAAGTAGTAGTAAAAAAAGGTGATACTATAAAGTCAATTTTGATAGAACAAAATATTCCTAGAAATGAAATAGAAAAAATTGTAAATTTAGTAAAAGATGGTAAATTATCCTCTTTACTTAAAATAGGGCAACACATTACTTTTGAATATGAAACAAAAATTATTGAAAACGAGGGTGAAGATTTAACCTCAGAGATAACATTCTTAAATAAAATCATCATAATTATTGATAAGCTAAAAACTATTCAAGTAATTAGAGAAAGTGATAGTTTTAAAGTTGAAGAAATTGTAGTACCTTTAAATAAAAAAGTTGCTAAATCGTCGGTAAGTATTGAATCAAATTTTATGTCTGCCCTTAAAAAACTTGGTTTATCAAATAATAGTATAATAGAGTTGATTAATGCTTATGCCTATCAAATCGATTTTCAGCGTCAAATAAAAAACGGTGATACTGTAACTGTAATAACAGAAAAATATGTAACGGAAGACGGTAAATTTGCCCACCACGGTAAAATTCTATATGTTTCATTAAACCTTTCAGGCAAAGAATATAATATATATAATTATTCCCATGATAATAACACAAATAATTATGCATTTTTTTCTGAAGACGGTAAAAGCGTAAAAAGAAGCTTACTTAAAACTCCGTTGAAAGTTATAAAAGTTTCTTCATATTACGGTAATAGAAAGCATCCAATACTCGGTTATACTAAAATGCATAAGGGAGTTGATTTTGCAGCTCCAGCTGGTACACCTATATATTCTGCAGGAAACGGAGTTATAACGGAAATAGGTTGGAAGTCAGGTTATGGAAAATTTATTCAAGTCAAACATAGCGGTAGGCTATCTACTGCTTACGCTCATGCTTCACATTTTGCAAAAAATTTAAAAGTGGGAAGTATAGTAAAACAAGGGCAGATCATAGCATATGTCGGCAGTACGGGTAGAGTTACAGGGCCACATTTACATTATGAAGTTAAAATTGATGGCAAACACGTTAATCCTATGTCGGTTAAAACAACACCGGGTATAGAATTAAATGGAACAAAATTAGAGAAATTTAAACAATTTAAAAAAGAAATAAACACTTTAAATGTTAAGCTTGATAAGGAATTGCAAGCTGATAAAACAGTTGCGTGTCTCTGTGATACTTGATGAATTTTAAAAATTAGCGTTGTCGTTTTCTACAAGAGTTTCAGTTCTAACGTATTTAAGTATACGCAACTCACCTTACATTGTGAACTCATAGCTCTTTTTAGAATTGACCTGCGTATCATTTGTCATAGTACCGGACAATTTTTGAAACATGCGTGTGATGTTATTCTGTTGATTAGGTGATTTTATTGGATTCTTGTTTTTAACTAGGCATGACATAAGAGCCATTATTCATTATTTATTCACACAACCTCTATGCTGTTACTACTAAAAAAAATCTATCTAACATTTGCTCGTAGTAGTCGTATAATAATAACATTAGTTATTATTGACCAGTTAAGTAAATGGTGGTTTATTAATAGTTTACGATGGAAACCTGGTTTAATGCTCAAGGTTACTACTTTTTTAAACATGGTTTATACTTGGAATTATGGTATTAGTTTTGGATTAATGCGTGAATACTATCAATATAGTAATGCTGTGCTTATATTAACAAACTCGATAATAGTCTGTTACTTATACTACTTAATGTTGCGTTCAAAAACGCTTGGGGGATTTGCAGGTTATAGTTTTGTAATTGGCGGTGCCGTCGGTAATCTAATTGATAGATTTTTTAGAGGGGCGGTATTTGATTTTATTCATTTTTATTATAAGAATTATAGTTTTCCTGTATTTAATTTAGCTGATTGCTTTATTACAATGGGAGTAATTCTATTAATAGAAGATTATTATAGTACTAAAAAAATTATTGAAGAAAAGGCTAAAGAGGATTATAATAATGCTCAAATTGAAGCTCTGGCTGAAACAATTCGTCACACTGATCATAATGGTGACGATAAAATATAATTTTAATTAAAGGTGTTTAAGTGAAAAAGATTTTTTTGTTATTTACTGTTTTATTAATTACTTCTGCGTGTAGCAAAAAATTAAAAGAAACCGTAGGTATATTAACAGCCGGACCTAATGAGTATCAAGTACAGCGTGCTAAAGCACTGGAAGTTCCTCCTCATTATTATTTACCAGATCCTAGGGATAGTCAAACAATTGATAATAATATAAAAAGACTAGGTGAATTTAATGAAGGGGAACAAGCATTAATGCAAGAGATAAATTAGTATACTCGATCAACTTCAAAAATTAGTTTTGTCATCCTACCAGAGCTATGGTACCAACTCAGTATACGCTGTGTTTCTCTCCTTGTGGGTTCTTTGCTCTTTTTAAAGTTAATCTGCATTTACCTGTTCTTGGATACTAAGCTGCAATGTTCTTTCAAATTAACTCATGAATTCTCATACAAAACAAAAAATAGGTATTTTTGGGCTTGGTAAAACCGGTATGTCGGTTTACGAGGAAGTACAAAATAAATATGATGTCATTGTCTACGATGATTTAAAAGCAAATAGAGATATATTTGCAGAATTATTTGGAAAAAACCTTATTGTTGCTTTATCTGATTCAAGATGGCAAGATTTAGATAAAATTGTCTTAAGTCCTGGAGTGCCGCTGACTCATGCAATAGTAAGGATTGCTCATCATTGCAATATATCAATTACTTCTGATATAGATTTATTATTTGAAAAATCAAGAAATTTAAACTTTATAGCTGTAACCGGTACAAACGGTAAAAGTACTACTACTGCTTTGATAAGCCATATTTTAAATAGTAATGGTTTGGACTATCCGATTGCAGGTAATATAGGGGTTCCGGCTTTAAAAGCCAAAAATAGTAAGTACGGATATGTACTTGAATTATCTTCTTTTCAGTTAGATTTAATAAAAACATTTACAGCTAAAATAGCAGTACTTCTTAATATTACTCCTGATCATTTGGATAGACATAAGGACATGGATTACTATATTAAGGCAAAATCTAAGATTTTTGATCGCATGGATAAGAATAGTTATGCAGTAATTAATATTGATAATTATTATTGTCGTAAAATTTTTATGACATTGCAGCAAGAGCAGTGTATAAAATTAATTCCCTTTTCTGTTACCAAAATGCTTGAAAAAGGTATATTGGTAGTTAATGACATAATTAACGATAATTTTTGTAGTAATAGTAGCTTTAAATTACCATTTAATAAAAATCTGCAGGGAATGCATAATTGTGAAAACATTGCAGCAAGTTATGCAGTAGCTAAGATAATGGGATTAGAGTCTACAAAGATAATTAAAACTATCAGTAGTTTTCAAAGTTTACCTCATAGAATGCAATATATCGGTAATATAAATAATATAAGTTTTTACAATGATAGTAAAGCAACAAATGCCATATCTGCCTTGCAATCAATTAAGGCGCTTGATAATATTTATTGGCTTGCAGGAGGAATACCAAAGGAAGGGGGGATTGAGGAAATAAGACCATATTTTAACAGAATTAAAAAGGCTTATTTTTATGGACACGCTAAAGAAATATTTGCAGATGCAGTTAAAAATATGGTGGATTTTGTAATATGTAATGATCTTAAGCAGGTTTTTGATCTTGCTTATAAGGATGCAGTAAGTAATACTGCAGAAGTGAAAAATATTTTGCTAGCACCTAGTTGTAGCTCATATGATCAGTTTAAAAATTTTGAAGAGCGTGGAGAGTTATTTATCAAATTATTTTTGGAAAAAACTAAAAATAAAAAAAATACCATATAGGTTTAGTTGCAATAAAAAACTATTTATGTATAAATCTTTGTATCTAGTCCTTGTAATTCATTTAAATATTCTTCTAAATTTACTAGATTAATGGCAGTAATTTGTTCACATTTTGTTAATTTCATTATAATTTTTTTATTAAGATAATTGCAGGAATAGTATGATATTATATGGACCATGATTTTTGGTCTATAATAAACCATTTTACTGTTTTTGATTTTCCATTTTTGTATTGACCTTTAATGATCATATATATCACCCATTCATCAATACCGAAATAGTTGAATAAACTACATAAAGTTTGCTAGCTAGCAAACTTTATGTTTTATTTTTTTAATCTTACATGTCAAGATAAAATCCACATATTGAAATGTAAGGTAATATTTTTCATTCCACCAGCAAAAATTTTAACCAGTAATATTTAGATAATAAGTTAAAGTTTGGTACATCACAGTTTGCCATCCAGCTATTATACGATCAGTTTGTAAATATTATTTTGTGTCTGGATAAAAATTTAACGGTTTACCTAGCAGTTATTGTTAGATCTTTTCTGTTTTTTATATACCTAAATATTAGGGAATACATAGAATTAAATTCATATTTATAATATTCTAATGTAGCTGAAGATAAGCATGGTACGGTACTTGCTTCGGTAATAGCTAGACATTTTTTGTGCTGTCATATTATTTAATAGATTTAATTAATCTATAGCAAATTTGCGTACAAATCTTCTGCAATCAGCTAAATCAATATAATGCATACCAAGTATAATACTAGCTAGTGCAACATTATTAATTATTTGTTCGAAAGGACTGCAAGTTAAAAGGTTTTAATTTTTGTAATTGTGCCGTAATTTCTATATTTATGTAAAAGTAGCTAACAGGATGATTTTGTTCTATATCGTGTTTTAATCACACACTCTGCAAGAATAAGTTGTACATTAAAATATATTAAGTCTTTTGGCGATCTTACTACTAAAATTTCCCATAGCACCTATAATATCATAACTTTTTTAATCATTATAAAGAATTTATTTTAAATTTACCTGTGCATTCAAATATGTAATTTCTCAATTCAATTTTTATAAATCATATAAATTTCTTTTAAAGAATTCAGTTTGATCAATAAAATAAAAGTAGCGCATATTAGTTAATTTGTTATAATATTCTTGCGTCATATAAGCCTAGTTTAAGTGACTTGAGCAGTTTTACAGATATCCAAGGTGTGTTAAATAACAAAATAAAGATTTTATAACTATAAAATGTTTAAAAATAATGAAATATCTAATAACTTTATTAAATTATGGTGGCGGAGTACCGATAGGCAAATAATAATTTCTTTGATAATTTTATTTGCTTTTAGTTTAATGTTGGTTACTACTTCAGGTTCAGCAGTAGCAAGTAGAATAGGACTTGAAGAAAATTATTTTGCATCTAGACAAATATTGTATTTAGTTGCCGCTTCAGGGCTTATATTATTATTTTCATGCTTTAATAAGAAATGGTTAAGGCGTTTTGCAATACTTGGGTTTATTGCTAGTGTGGTTTTATTAATAGCAGTTAAATTTCTTGGTTATGAAGTGAAAGGAGCAGTACGATGGATTAATATTCTAGGTATATCTATTCAGCCTTCAGAATTTATTAAACCGTTTTTTGCAGTTGTTACAGGTTGGATATTATCGTTAAAGTTTAATGATGATTTTCCAAGTGTTACGATTTGTGTAATACTTTATTATATTGTGGCTATTCTCTTAATTATTCAACCAGATTTTGGAATGCTTGTAATGATTACGGCAGTGTTCGGTATTCAGCTGTTTATTGCAGGTATGCCGATATTTTGGATTGTTCTAACAGGTTTGTTAGGTATGATAGGAGTAACTATTGCTTATTTTTGGTTACCTCACGTAACGCAAAGAATTAATTCATTTCTAGATCCTGATAGTAGTGAGAATTATCAGGTCAGTAAGTCTCTTAAGGCTTTTGAGCATGGCGGTTTATATGGACGTGGTCCAGGGGAGGGGGCAGTAAAGCAGATGCTACCTGACTCACATACAGATTTTATTTTTGCCGTAGCAGGTGAAGAGTTTGGAGCTATTATTTGCCTGATTGTTATAGGTATATTTGCTTTTATAGTATTAAGAAGTCTTGTTAAGCTATTAAGTGAAAAGGATAAATTTATACAATTCGCTGCTAGCGGTATAATTGCCCAATTAGGGCTTCAGGCAATAATTAATATAGGTGTAACTTTAAATTTACTTCCTACTAAAGGTATGACATTACCATTTATTAGTTATGGTGGTTCTTCAACACTTGCAGTTGCTATCGCTACTGGTATGCTTCTTGGTTTTACAAGACACCGAACCCCTTTAAATTCATACAAAATTCATAATATTGAAATATGAAAAAAATCATTTTGGTAGCAGGTGGTACGGGAGGGCATTTTTTCCCAGCAGTTGCTCTTGGAGAAGAATTAATAAAACTTGGGTATGAAGTTCATTTTATTATTGATTTGAGATGCAAGAAGTATATAAATCAGGATATGAAGGTAATTTTTCATATAATAGATTTAAAACGATCAGATAATATTTTTTTGTTTTTACCAAGATTATCAATTGCAGTTTTAAAAGCTATTAGATTATTATATAATATAAAGTCTTCAGTCATTGTGGGATTTGGTGGTTATCCTGTTATTGCCTCGATGTGTGCGGCAGTTTTTTTAAGAGTGCCGATTATAATTCATGAACAGAATTCTTACCTTGGCAAAGTTAATAAGTTTTTTGCAAGCTTTGCTAAAAAGATAGCTATTTCTTATGAAAACGTAAAAAATTTACCAGAATTTGCAAAAAGTAAAATAGTAGTTACCGGTGGGATAGTTAGAAAAAATATTAGAGATCTCGGTTCCTTGGTAGGGGGAGCACGGAATGACAAGCTCTTTACAATATTTATTTTTGGCGGTAGTCAAGGAGCTAAACTGTTTTCAGAGTTAATACCTGCAAGTATCAAAATTTTAATACAAAAAGATCCGCAACTGAAATTACATATAATTCAGCAAGCAGCATTAGATGATCAAGTAAAAGTAAAAGATATATACTCGGAATTAAACATTACTTATGAACTTGCTGAATTTTTTGATAATATTGCATTGCAATATAAAGAAGCCGATTTAGTGATTTCAAGAGCAGGGGCTTCAACTATAGAAGAGTTGACCTATATAGGATTACCTGCAGTCTTTATTCCGCTACCTAGTGCTGCAGATAATCATCAATATTACAATGCAAAATTGTTGGAAGATACAAAAGCAGGATGGTGTTTAGAGCAGAATAATATTTCTGCAGGAAAATTAGCAGATAAAATACTTGATTTGATAAGTAATACAAAGATATTAGAGGATGTTTCACAAAATTTATTAAAAAGAAAAAAAGAAGGGCATAAGTTATTAAGTCATCTAATAGAAGAGGTGATTTAAATTTTGTTTTATAGGCTTTGTTGTATTATGGATCGAGAAAGATTGTTATACTGTGGATTTGGACTATCCAAAAATACTAATAATTTTAGTATTTTTAGTTGGATCGTGTCATCAAGTTGCGGATAAACAATCGGGAAATTAATTCATGCCACAAGACCAAAAATACCTTAAAATAATAATGATTTAATTAAGCGTATAGAACTTTGGTGCTTTATTCTTGCAAGTTTGGTTATTATATGGCATTAATCATAATAAAATTTTGGAATAATATAAATATATGTTTAAAAAAATTATAATATTATTTTTAGGAATGTTCTTACTGTCAGGTTGTACCGATAATTTTAGAAGTTACTTTCAAAAATCTGCAAATAATAGATTGGTTGATAGTAAAGGTGCTAAAGGTAGTAAAAGAAAACCTTTATATAATAATAAATATATTACTTTAGCTAAAAAGAATATATTAGAAGATAACCTTGATTATGATAACGACTATGACAATGATGATGACTATGATAGCGATAGTTTTTTCAGAGGAGAGAGAATAGATCCTGTAAAGAGAAATCGTGAGATGTATCTTAAGATGATTAAAAGAGATATAGCAAGGCAAAAAGCAGAAGCTGGTGAAGTTGAATCCAATGATAATATGACTTTAAGTAGAATGAATAAAAAAGTTAGAAAAGACAATAGCGATAAAGAAAAAAAGATGCAAGAGGAATTAAATCAGATAAAAGCAATGCTTAGAGAAACTAAGCGTGATATATCAAAATATACTTGTCCAAATGCTACAGTAAACCAAAATTATGCACCACCGGTAAAAAATAATAAGCCATATAATAACAATTCTAAGGTAAAGCAAAAATTTATCCGTGAAGATGATGATAACGGTAGTAATGCTTGTTCAATATAATGTATGTCATTCCTGTGCAAGCAGGAATCTATCATTTTAAGCAAGATAACATTTTAATTTTCTAATACTATTGCAATAATTTAAATTGCATAGTATATTTATCACTCTTAATAGGTTTATTATTTTTAAATAAAAATTAATTTTTTATAGAAAAATGTTAAATTTATTAATAAAGTACCATTAGTCTTACCTCTATAAAAGGCCTTTAAAATCCTGTTGTTTCTGAAATAGCAGAATTAACAAAAAAATACATTTTAAAAGATCAAGAGCTTAAAAAAAGCTTATGGAATTGTTTCTAGATGATATTTTCTATTCAAGTAACAAGAGTACAGATATTATATGCTTTAAACACTGTGGAATCTGTAAAACAACATTTGACAGATGAGACGCAAGAATTTTGTAATAAATTAAATGACTATGGTATTTGTATGGCTTGTTAATGTGCTAGTTATAAAATAAGCGGTAAGGACATAATTAGAATTTATATCACCTCATTTATTAAAAAACGCCTCCGATATAGAATATATTAAGGCATATATTCCTGAAGGATATATAAAAGAGAGTAATATGAATATACTATGGAATTGCTTGGTAAACAACTACTGAGATCAAAAATCTTCTGAGTTTTAGTAAATAAATCGCTTGTACTGTCTATCCCTATACAAAATAGATGCATTAAATTATGATAGTGATGAAATTACAGTGGTTGGAGAAGAGTAAACGACACCGAATACTGGACAAGCTTGATATAACTGACCTCTATGGTTTAGTAAAAATCCATATATCATCTTATTACTTTTGAAAACTATATGTTTTTTTTATTCTTTATCTCAACTTCAGTCAGTTATGAATTAGAAGTAGGATGCTATTAATTAACAAGAATAAATTTTAGGAGAAACTCATAGCCCTAGGTTTATAAAGTTTTACTAATGAGTTATATAGCATGAAATGTTATAAATATAACTCCTATATTATTAATATTAATTCTAGCTCCTGTTGTAATGCTAAGTAGGTATATACCCTAACATTGACGAATCTGTTTAATATTGAGGATCTCATTTTAAAATAACGTCATCTTGGGTTTGTCATGGTATGTAATGTTAAAGTTTGCTCAGAGCCGTTATATTAAGAGATTTTGTATTTTAGCTGATATATCTAATTTTATAGCTTGATATTTATCAATATTGTATTAAAGTTTGCAGTTGTGCTATTTATAAATCGGACGTTACATCAATAAAACCGGCAAGAGTTGCAAGCTTGTTCTTTAGGGGTAGGGGCAAAAGTAAAATCGCTTCTCTTGATCAAGTTCTTACATAGTATTTTGTAGTATTTTGGCAAGATTCAGATAAGATGAATTGAAAGGTAGGTACGCCCCTGTACAGTGTATAAAACGTGAGTATAGGCGAGTCCTACAAAATTTGTTTATATCAAGCTTTCTAAAATATACTGTAACTTTTTAGAAACAACCTGAATATCATAATTTTGTTGTAATTTTAGATAGGCATTTTTAGAAAATACCTTCGCTTTTTTAGGATTATCTATTAGATAAGCAATTTTTTCTGCTAAATCTTTAATTGACCCGGCTTTACAAATAAGTCCGTCTTGCATGTTGCTTAAGATTTCTGTAGGTCCTTCAGTATCTGTACTAACAATAGGAATATTTGCCTTCATTGCTTCAAGTACTATAATGCCAAACGGTTCATGTAGTGATGGAAGACAAAAAATATCGCTCTGCTCAAAGAATCTATCTTTATCGTTAATCCATCCGGTAAATGATATTTGATTTTGTAAATTAAGTATACGTACTAAAGCAATTAAATTATCTTTTTCTTCTCCTTCTCCACCTATAACTACCTGAATATTATATTTTTTTTCTTTTAAAATTTTTATAGCTTTAATGAAAATATCAACACCTTTTTTAGTAACAAATCTTGCTAATACACCAATTACGATAGGTTTTCCATATATTAGACTTCTTGTATAATGTGCTTCTAAAGGTAATTTATACGTTGAGCTGGTACTCGAATCCTCGCGTAGTGTTGTATACGCTGCAGTTCGAGGTAAAGATTCTCCTTCAAATCTCTCTTTATTAGCTTCCTTCTGCAAGAAGTCTATTTTATTTGGAGCAAAATCTTTATTAATATTTATCATGTTTGGTAGAATAAATATTTTAGATTCAGCAAAGTTATTTTTTAGTAAAAATGCGTGCATATGATGTGTCAGAGCAATAACAAAATCACATTTGCGTAGTCCTTTTAAAGTATAATTATGAGCAATACCGATTAACTTAACATTAGTTATTTTAGCAAGTTTGCTAAAATTTATTGCTCTATTACCGTGTGCTATAATTATATCGGGCTTAGTTTTGTAAATTATATATTTAAGAATAAGTACCGAGAGTAAATCAAACGGTACTATATTTGGTAGTTTTAAACTTTTTTTAGATAAAAAAGAATTTATTTTTGCTTTGTAAGCAGTGGTATTTATAACTTCAATTTTTTGCATTTCAAGGGCAGTGCTATAATCTAAAAATGCTTGTTGAATTCCGCCAAGGTCACGACTTAGCATGATATTGAGTACTTTCATTTCTACTTTAATTGCTTGATTTCATTTTTGGTTAAACCGGTAAAATCTATAATGTCATCTAAAGGTCTATTTTTTTATAAGCATTTTTTTGCTAAATTGCATTTTATTTTCTTTTAATTTAGCTTCTCCTCTAGACTCACCTATAGCCATTCCTTTAGTTTCAGCATCCATAATTTTCTGTTCCTATACGCCTAAATTAGCCATTTCAGTTTTTATAATTTTTTCATAGGTATTTAAATCTTTTTCAGATCAGTTAGTTTCATCTAAAGCATAAAAAGGTTTTTTAATAATAAAATCATGACCTATCAAATATTCTATTCATTCTAGATTATTTTCATGTGCATGTTTAAAGAAATATGCCCATTTTTCTTGCAGGTTCTCTAAATTGATCTAATGCTTTATTAAATTTTCTAGTTCTAAAAAGATAAAATGACAATCTTGTAAGTTGTACTCATAAGTCTTAGTATCAAGTAACCTATGATTTGATCTCCAATCTTTTTTGGAGGGAAATAAAATGAAATCGGCAATTGCTAAAAATATTACACCTCGGAGTTGTGCATATACAGTCATTTTTTTGTACCAGAATATGCATAGTTATTTTTAGGATCTAAAAACGTGAAATGAGCATAGAAACGTATTTTTATATATAATAACTTCATTATAGCAAATTTCTTAGAATTTGCTATAATACAATCTTAAATATTATAATTGATTATGATGAGTAAAATTAATTTTGTAAAAATGCATGGTCTCGGTAATAATTTTGTTATTGTTAATAAACGAGAATTATTAAATTTACACGATTTACCACAGCTAGCAAAAAATATTGCGGATCGTCATACTGGTATTGGTTGCGATCAGTTTATTCTTTATGAAGATCATAATGATTTTTATGAAATGATTATATATAATATAGATGGCTCTAGTGCTGAGTTATGTGGTAATGCTACAAGATGTTTAGCCAAGTTAATTTATCTTGATACGGGAAAGAAAGATATTATCATAGTAGTAGGCAATAAAGAATTACTATGCCGTATTGAAGACGAAAATGAGATTAGCGTTAATGTAGGAGCTGTTAGTTTTAATGAAGCTTGGATGCCGAGTCGTGATAAGATTTGGGAATTTGCAGGGCGTTATATGATTGATTTAAAGGAAACTATTTGTGTGGATGTTGGTAACCCGCATTTGGTTATTTTTAGTAAGCTAGCGCATCAAGATCAAAAAATTGTCGGTGCAAAATTACAGGATAAAGAATTATTTGCTAATGGTATAAACGTTAATTTTGCTGAAATTAAAAATAATAAGATTTATTTATCTGTTTGGGAGCGAGGAGTAGGGTTAACGCTTGCTTGCGGAAGTGGAGCTTGTGGTAGTTTTGCTGCTGGTTTAAAGCGTGGTTTTATCCATTCACCAAGTACAGTAGTGTTTAAACTGGGTAGTCTGAATATGAAGGAAGAAAACGGCAATATAATAATGCAAGGACCTGCTACGCTAATAGCTGAAGGGAGTATATTATTATGAATAACTCTCTAAAACAAGATGTAGTAACGTTCGGTTGTCGGCTTAATATTTATGAAAGTGAGATAATAAGGAAAAATCTTGAATTATCGGGTCTTGATAACGTCATGGTATTTAATACTTGTGCCGTAACTAAAGCAGCTGAGAAACAAGTAAGACAAGCTATTCGTGGAGCTAAAAAAAATAATTCTGATTTAAAAATTATCGTTACAGGTTGTAGTGCTCAAACGAGTCCGCAAATGTATGGTAATATGCCAGAAGTTGACAAGGTTATAGGTAATGAAGAAAAGCTATTACCTAATTATTACCAAATTAACGATGACAAAATAGCAGTTAACGATATAATGTCGGTGAAAGAGACTGCAGGTCATTTGGTAAGTAGCTTTGATGGTAAATCTCGTGCTTTTATTCAGGTACAAAACGGTTGTGATCATTTTTGTACTTTTTGTATTATTCCTTATGGTAGAGGTAAAAGTAGATCGGTACCGATAGGAGCTATAGTAAAGCAGGTAAAACATTTGATGTTAGAAGGTTTTAAAGAAGTGGTTTTTACAGGTGTTGATGTTACGGCTTACGGTTCAGATTTACCTGGGAGTCCAACCTTTGCACAAATGATTAAACGAGTCTTAAATTTAGTTCCTGAGTTAAGAAGGCTTAGATTATCTTCAATAGATGTTGCAGAAATAGATGATGAACTTTTTGAGCTTATAGCTTATAGTGAAAGGATAATGCCGCATTTTCATATTAGCCTGCAAGCAGGTGATAATATAATATTAAAACGTATGAAACGACGACATAATAGAACAAACGTAATAGAGTTTTGTTGGAAGTTGCGGGCAATAAGACCTGAAGTATCGTTTGGTGCGGATATTATAGCAGGTTTCCCAACGGAAACTCCGGAAATGTTTGAAAATACAAGAAGATTAATTTCAGAAGCAGAATTACAATATTTACATGTTTTCCCTTACTCAGAGAGAGATGGAACACCTGCAGCGCGTATGCCGCAAGTACCAAAGGCTATAAGGAAAGAAAGAGCAGACATTCTAAGGCAAGAGGGGCAAAATCAGTTAACAGAGTTCTTTAAAAAACACATAGGGCAGAAAGTAGAGTTATTAGTAGAGAATAATAATATCGCCCATACCGAGAATTTTATTCCAGTGAAGCTCGAAAAACCTTTAGCAATAGGGCAGATATTTAAAGCAAAGTTAGTGGGTATAGAGGAAAAGCATATGAGATGCGCTGTCATTCCCGCATAGGCAGGAATGACAGCGAGAGTCACGCAACAAAGTCCCACATATGTAGGAATGACGTATAAACTACACTAAAAGACAAACAAGTAAGAAAAAACCATGGAAAATATAGCCACAATATTAAGGCTTGCTGAGGAAAAAATCTTATTAGTACAAAACTTAAAAGATCTGCAAGAATATAAAGTAGAATTTTTAGGCAAGAACAGTATAGTGACCAGTGAGCTTAAAAAATTAGGCAGTTTAAATAAACAAGAACGTAAAGCGTTTGGATTAAAAATCAATAAGTTAAAAGATAAAATACAAAATATAATAAAAGTCAAAGAAGAAATTTTAGTAGAACAAGAATTAAATTTGAAGCTTGCAGCTGATAAAATTGATCTGACAATCCCTGCAAGAAAATATAAACAAGGTTCTATTCATCCTATAACGCAGTGTATTGAGGAGTTAATACAAGTGTTTTTGCAGTTTGGTTTTACTATAGAAAATGGACCAAATATTGAAGATGATTTCCATAATTTTACGGCTCTCAATTTTGAAGATGATCATCCAGCAAGGCAGATGCATGATACTTTTTATTTAAAAGAGCATGAAGGTAGTAAGCCAATGCTGCTTCGTACTCACACCTCAACTGTGCAGATTAGAGCTATGAAAAACGGTAAACCGCCCTTTAGGTTTATAGCACCAGGTAGGACTTATAGATCCGATTCGGATATGACGCATACGCCAATGTTTCACCAAATAGAAGGGCTTGTTATCGATAAAAATATCAATATGGGGCATTTAAAATACGTTATCACGGAATTTATAAGAAGTTTTTTTGAAAATTCCAATATTAAATTACGCTTTAGACCTAGTTTTTTTCCGTTTACCGAACCTTCTGCCGAAGTTGATATTTGGATGAATAAAAACAATAAATGGCTTGAGGTTTTAGGGTGTGGGATGATTCATCCAAACGTGCTGAAGAATGTGGGAATCGCTAACAGCGAGTATCAAGGTTTTGCTTTTGGGCTTGGAGTAGAGCGTTTTGCAATGCTAAAATATAATATTAAAGATTTAAGACAATTTTTCCAAGGAGATATGCGCTGGCTTAAACATTATAATTTCTGTGGCTTTGATATACCGCATCTAGCTGGAGGATTAACGAAATGAAATTTACATTATCATGGTTAAAACAATTTTTAGATACATCTGTTTCAGTTGCTGAAATTGCTGAAGCGCTAACAGCTATTGGTCTTGAAGTAGAAGAGGTGATAGATAAGGCAGTGGAGTTACAAAAATTTGAAGTAGCACATATTATAAATGTTAAGCCTCACCCATCAGCTAATAAGTTAAAGCTTTGCAATGTTGAAACTAAGAATGGAGTTCTACAAATAGTTTGCGGGGCAAGTAATGCAAGGGCAGGTATAAAAGTAGTGCTTGCAAATATCGGAATAGAAATACCAAATGGCAAATTTAAAATTAAAGAATCCACAATTAGAGGAGAAAAAAGCTGCGGTATGCTTTGCTCTGAAGAGGAATTGTTGCTTGCTTCAGAGTCTGAAGGGATTATGGAGCTGCCTGAAGATGCCGTGGTTGGAGAGAATTTTACTAAATATTGTGGTTTAGATGATCCTATATTTGTGATTAATGTTATTCCTAATCGTGGTGATGCACTTGGAGTTTATGGTATTGCAAGAGATTTAGCAGCAAAAGGACTTGGAACACTTAAAGAGTTAGAAATTCCGGAAATAAATAGTACATTTATTTCTAAAATAAAGCTGCACGTGCAAGATAAAGCAGCCTGCCCTTTATTTACATTTAGAGAAATAAAAAATTTAAAGAATAAACCAAGCCCTGATTGGTTACAGAAATTATTGAAAAATGTCGGGGTGAAAACTATTTCAAGCTTAGTCGATATAACAAATTATATTGCCTATAGTTTCGGGCAACCTATGCATGTTTATGATGCAGATAAGATAAAAGGGGGGATTATTGTAGGTCATTATTATGAGGAAAAGCAATTGTCCTCTCATGGCTTTGCTGCAGGATCCAATGAAATTACTAGTGCTGTAAATTGTTTTATGGACCCCGCGATCAAGTCGCGGGATGATACTGGACTAGGGTATGACAACAGTAACATAGTTAAATTCTATGCCCTAAATGGCAAAGAATATTTACTTAGTGAAAATGATCTAGTTATAAAAGATGAAAGTGGTATTCATGCCCTTGCCGGTATCATTGGCGGGGTTGATAGTAGTTGTACCGATGGTACAACTAATATAATACTTGAAGCTGCTTGCTTTAATGCTAAAATTATTGCAGCTAGTGGGCGAAGATTACAAATTGATACAGATGCTAGATATCGTAATGAGCGTAATATTGATAGAAATTTTACGGAGAAGGCTTTGGATATAGCAACGGATCTTATTTTGTCAATATGTGGAAACGGTGAAATATCGGAAATAGTAAAGGTTGGTAAAAAAGAACCGAAAAAATCCCCTTTAGATTTTTCAGCGTGCTATTTAGAAAAAATTACAGGAATTAGACTCAATCTCAAAGAGATAGAGTCTATATTAAATAAATTAGGTTTTATTACGAATATTAAGGATGATGTTATAAAAGTCATAGCTCCTTCATGGCGTCACGATATAACTATTTTAGAAGATATAGTGGAAGAAATCGCACGTATTTACGGTTATGATAAAATAGAGAGTATAAAATTACCTGAACTAGAGCAAAATAATCATAAGCTCAGAGAGCACAACAGAATCTCTATTTTTAAAAGAATATTAGCAAGCAAAGGTTATGATGAAGTAGTAACTAACTCTTTTATGAGTAGTGAAGATGCAAAGTTGTTTGCTGAATTAAAAGAAGAGTTATTTTTGCTTAATCCTATAAGTGTAGAAGAGAATTATATGCGTCCTACTATACTGCCAAATTTGTTAAGTATAGTCAGTAAAAATTTAGCACGCTCTATAAAAGATATGGCTTTTTTTGAAGTTGGGCCGCATTTTATAGATTTAAATACGGAATCTACTTATTTAACAGCAATTATAACCGGTGCATATAATAATAAGAGTCCTCATTCGTCAGGACGTAGTTATGATATTTTTGATCTTAAAGGTAATTTAGAGCAGGTGTTTAATTATGCAGGGTTATCTATAGATAAATGTATAGTAGCAAATGGGGCAGCCACTCCACAATATTATCATCCGACTAGATCAGTAAATTTAGCACTAGGAAAAAATTTATTAGGCTATTTTGGGCAAATACATCCTAAAATCTTGAAACATTACGATATTAATCAGGAGATATTTGCATTTGAGTTAAATATTACGAATTTGCCTGTAATAAAAGCTAAATTCGGTAAAAGAGAAGAATTTGTAGTATCAGATTTTCAAGCTAATTTTAGAGATTACGCATTTATTGTTGATCAAGATCATAGAGTTGGTGAAATAATCTCATACATAAATAATTTTAATAAAAAGCTTGTCAAGTCAGTTATATTATTTGATATTTATAAAGGTGATAAATTGCCTCGAGGTAAAAAATCTATAGCGATTAAAGTAGAGCTGCAAGCTGATGATCGTACTTTGTCTGATACTGATTTAAATTTATTCAGTAAAGATTTAGTTACTGCTATCTCGCAAAAATTTCAAGGCACATTAAGAGAATGACAATATGTTAAAATTAATAGTTGAAACAAAAACGTTAGTTCAGTCCTTAGGGTTTGCAAGTTCTATTGTTGAAAAACGTAATATAATACCTGAATATGCAAACATTAAATTATCAGCAAAAGACGGTAATCTAGAGCTTAGTTCTACTAATATGGATTTGTACTTAAATCAAAAAATAGCAGTACAGGTAGCAAGTGAAGGTGAACTTACCGTTTCTACTAAAACTCTAAACGATATAGTTCGAAAACTTCCTGATTCTGAGCTTGCATTAACTGATCTTGGTACAATGGGACTTGAAATCAAAGGCAAAAATTGTAAATTTAATTTATTTACTTTGCCAGTTAGTTCTTTTCCTACAATGGACAGTATTAATCCTGAAGCAAGTTTTAAAATTGCATGCACGGATTTTGCTAAAATAATTGAATCAACAAAATTTTCAATTTCTTTAGATGAGACTCGTTATAATTTAAATGGTGTTTATTTACACATAAAAGATAAAGAGTTTTGTTCAGCAAGTACTGATGGACATAGGCTTTCAATTTCATGGGTAACATTAGAAAAACAAATAAAGAATTTTGGGGTTATATTACCACAGAAAAGTGCAGAGGAAATTCTAAAAATAGTTAAAGATCCTAAAAATATAAACGAAGATATAGAAATTTTACTGAGTAGCAATAAGATTAAATTTATATGTAATGAAAATACTATTATGCTATCAAAGCTTATAGATGGTACTTTCCCTAATTATAGTGCTTTTATTCCAGAAAGCAACAACTTAAAATTAGTAATTAATCGAAAAATATTTGCAGATAGCATTGACCGAATAGCGATAATAACCGTTGAAAAATTTAGAGCAGTAAAATTATTTTTATCTCGTGAAACCTTAGAGATTAGTGCTGTCGGTGAAGCAAGAGGTAATGCAAAAGAGATTATTAATTCTTCACAAGATAAGGCAAGTTTTTATGAATATAATAGCGATGAGTCCTTAACTATAGGCTTTAATCCGCAATATTTAGAAGATGTCTTAAAAGCTGTGAAATCGGATTTAGTAGAATTATATTTTTCAGATGTTTCAGCACCGGTACTTATTAAATTTCCTGGCAATCCTAAAGATATTTTTGTTGTCATGCCTGTTAAGGTATGACAGCGGTAGATTCCTGCTGTTAGCTAAGCATGACATTGAACGCTTAAGCCAAAGTTAGTTTAAATAATTTTTGACTAATAGCTAAAGCTCCTCTATTATTTTCCTTAAACACACTAATTTAATATTGGTTATGAAAAAAATTATCGGATTATTTTTTGTAATTAGTGCAATAAGTAGTACTAGTATCTTAGCAGATGATTATCCAAAAACAGAACGAGAGCAGAAATGGGACGAGGTAGGTTCTATAACAGGTGAAGAAGGATTAGTTTTTAGACCAGGTAGGGTAAAAAATGAATCTACTAAAGCTGTAGGAAGCTCAGTTAATAAATATCTTTGGCAAGCAGCATTAGAGACTATAAGTTTTGTTCCTCTTGCATCAGTTGACTCAAACGGTGGCGTGATTATTACAGAATGGTATAGCCCACGTTCTAATCCTAATTTTCAATTTAAAATAAATATCTTTATTAAAGATGATGTAATAAGTCCGGATTCAATTGAAGTAAAGGTGTTTGAGAAAATGCTAAAAAGTAAACAATGGGTACTTAATCAAAATACTTCAAATCTTGCTATTACGCTTGAGGAGAAAATTTTAAGAAAAGCTAGAGACATATATATTAATAGTACAAGGTAATATGTTATTTCTGCATGAATCGATTTTATTCTTGTGTAGACATTGTTTATTGTATGGAGCAAAAAATGTGTTTGGTGTCATACCGTGGCTTGACGATATCAAGAAAGAAAAGACTGGATTCTATGATCAAGTTACGGTATGACAGTAATAAAGACATACAAAGAAAACAATATGAATCAAATAGAACAAAAATGGCAGCAAATTTGGCATAACGAAAAAGCTTTTGAGGTATCAAATGAGTGTAATAAGCCAAAATATTATGTACTTGAAATGTTGCCTTATCCTTCCGGTAAAATCCATGTAGGTCATGTACGCAATTATTCTATAGGTGATGTTATTGCAAGGTTCATGACTATGCAAGGCTTCAACGTGCTTCATCCTATGGGCTGGGATGCTTTCGGTCTGCCTGCAGAAAATGCTGCAATAGAGAATAATTCTCATCCAAAAGAATGGACTTATTCTAATATCAAGGATATGCGGCAGCAGCTAAAATCTATGGGTTTTTCTTATGATTGGTCTAGAGAGATAAATAGTTGTGATCCACAATATTATAAATATGAACAGAAATTCTTTTTGGAGCTTTATGCACGAAATCTTGTTTATCAAAAAGAAGCGCTTGTTAATTGGGATCCAGTTGATAATACTGTGCTTGCGAATGAACAAGTTGTAGATGGACTTGGTTGGCGTTCAGGTGCAATTATTGAAAAACGTTATTTAAAACAATGGTTCTTAAAAATCACTGATTATGCTGAAGAGCTATTAAATGAAATTCAGAATTTAAAAGAGTGGCCTAAAGCAGTTCGGTCTATGCAAGAAAAATGGATTGGTAAGTCTATAGGTGCTAATTTTCATTTTAAAGTTAAGGATAATGAGGATGCTCTCATAGAGGTGTTTTCCACTAAACCTGAAACTATTTTTGGTGCTAGCTTTATAGGAATCGCTTTTAATCATCCAATAATAGAGAAATTAATTTCCAAAACACCTGAAATATCAAATTTTATAACTAAGTGTTTGCATATTACAGGAAACAACGAACTAGAAAAGGCTGAAAAAGATGGTATACTTACCGGTCTTTATGTTATTCATCCTTTTGATCCTAATATAATACTGCCAGTTATTATTACGAATTTCGTGTTAATGGATTATGGCACAGGTGCAATATTTGGCTGCCCTGCTCATGATGAGCGTGATCATGCATTAGCTGTTAAAATGAATCTACCTATTAAACAAGTAATTGAAGCAGATATTGATGTACAGAAGGCCGCTTATATGGAAGACGGAATTTTAATTAATTCAGATTTTCTAAACGGCTTAACTAATAATGAAGCAAAACAAAAAGTCATTAAGGAGTTTGAAAAACTTCAAATAGGTAAACGTAGTATAAATTATCGCCTAAAAGATTGGGGAATTTCAAGACAACGTTTTTGGGGTTGTCCTATTCCTATAATTTACTGCGCAGTTTGTGGTATAGTTCCGGTGCCTTACAAAGATTTACCTGTTACTTTACCTAATAACGTAAAATTTGACGGTCACGGTAATCCACTTGATCACCATCCTACTTGGAAACATGTTAATTGTCCAAAATGTGATAAGTCAGCTATTCGTGAAACTGATACTTTTGATACATTTTTTGAATCATCTTGGTATTTTACTAGATATTGTAATAGTCATGCGATAGAGATGACTGATAAAACAGCTTGTGATTACTGGCTACCTGTCGATAAATATATAGGCGGCATTGAACATGCAGTGATGCATTTATTATATGCAAGGTTTTTTACTAAGGTAATGAACGAACAGAATTACGTAAGCGTTCGTGAACCTTTTAAAGGGCTATTTACTCAAGGTATGGTATTACACGCTACTTACAAAGATGAGCATAATAATTGGTTATATCCTGATGAAGTAATCAAAAAGGGTAACGAGTTTTTTCATAAAAAAAGCGGTAACCGCGTCGTGCAGGGACGTATAGAGAAGATGAGTAAATCTAAAAAGAACCTTATCGATCTTGCAACTATGCAAAAGCAATACGGAGCAGATGCTATTAGGCTTTTTGTGCTATCAGATAGTCCTCCTGAGAAAGATCTGGAATGGTCGGCAAGCGGTATTGAGGGCTGCTCACGTTTTATTAATAAGCTTGAGTACATGTTTAAGGTGATAGCTTCTTTAAAAGATAATGTAACTGAAATTAATAAAGAACTTAGTAGATTAGTACATCTGACTATAAAGCACGTTACTGAGGATATAAAACATTTTGCACTAAATAGAGCAATAGCACGTATGCGTGAGCTTTTTAATGCTATATCCTCTGAGTTTAGTAAAGAAGTCATCGATGTGAAAACTGTAAAATATGGTTTTAATATTTTACTACAGCTGCTTAATCCGTTCATACCCCATATTACCGAAGAAATTTGGCAGAAGCTTGGCAATAAAGAGCGGTTATATAAGTCAGCTTTTCCTACATTTCATGAGTCAATGCTAGAGTTGGATACATATGTTATGGTAGTGCAGGTTAATGGTAAGCTTCGCGATACCTATGAATTTAATAATTCTGCAAGTGATGATGAAATAAAGCAAATTATCGTCAATTTGCCAAAGGTACAAAAGTTCTTAGAAGGGGCAGAACCGAGGAAGATTATTTTTGTTCCCCGTAAAATTGTGAATATTATTGTTTGATTTGAAGCTTATATTCTTATATTGGTCGAAAAGTAGTTAAAATGTTATACTCTGTGGCTTGGAACACGGTATCCAGAAAAAATTAAAAAAGCCTGGATACTGTTATCAAGTTGTGGTATGACAATAATATCTAAAGAGTTGTATAATAACTTGTTATATTATTTTTTAGTATGCTAATCCAGGCACAGTAGTAGGGTATCAGAGTCAGGACTGGATAAAGCCATATGTTTGTCTTACTGGTATGTACCGGATCCTCTATAATGTAATTAAAAATACTTTCTAATAATGATTTTACTACATAAATTTCTGCCCACCAAAATGTAGCACAAAAATCATCGGCATCTTAAAGTACTTTGGTACTTAACAAGTTCTGTAACACCTGGATAATCAATATTATAGCGCTAGAATTACCTGTAGTTATTAATTTAATTAAAAAAATCAATTAGCTACTAAAATAGTGTGCATGATTTTATACCTGAAGCTAATAAATTCATATAATTTAATTAAGATTAGTTAATTTTACGATACATATCTAATGCATGAAAATATCGATTTCATTCCAGCCAAGTAAATCTAGATTAGCTCTTGTCGGTAAAAAACGGAAAATATCTTGTGCAATTTCAAATCTATTTTCTTTAAGTAGCATTTTTTGTAAAATATCTCTTAACTGGTGCAAGTAAAGTACATCTTTAGCTGCATATTCTTTTTGCTCTGAAGATAAATTGTCAGCTCTCCAATAGGAAGATTGTTGTTGTTTTGAAATACTTATATTAAGCAATTCTCGACATAAATCCTTAAGCCCGTGGCTATCAGTATAAGTTCTTACTAGTTTTGAAGATATTTTAGTACAAAAGATATTTTCTAACTCAATTTCTAAATATTTTTTTATAGCTGCTAGATCAAATCTTGCAAAATGAAATATCTTACATCTAGTTTTATCTGATAGTAAGGCTTTTAAATTAGCTGCGTTATAATTTTGATTTTCAAAATGTACCAGATGTGCTTCGCCGTTGCCGTTACTAAATTGTAGCAAACATAGCTTATCTCTATGTAGATTTAGTCCCATGGTTTCGGTGTCTATGGCAAGATCCCCTTCAAGCCTAAAATTATTCGGTAAGTCGTTTTGATAAATCTTAATGTTCATAATTTATGTTCAATTTCTTTTAATCAATAGTGTTGTTGCGTGGTTCATTTTTTTACTGGGTTGCTACGCGATCTTCAACCGCTCACAATGTGACTAATATATCTACCTTTAGTTAGGAATGGTTTTTGTTGTAAATACTTGCTCATTTGGAGCAGCTACGCCTAAAACTTTTTTTGCTTGTTCTTCTAACATATCTTTATTTAATGATTCTGTGCGTAGTAATTTGACGTTATGTTCAAGTTCTACTCTTGCTGCCCGCAAGTCTTTTAATTCATCATAAGCTTTTTCAAGTTGTCTATTTACTTTTAAATATGCAATAACCCCTTTATTGCCATATATGCAATGAAAAACAAAATATCCAAGTAGTAAAGCTAAAAAGATGTTTAAAATTATTTTTTTAGAATTGTTATTTAAATATATTAAATTTATAAGCATCATAGTATCTTAGTAAATTTGTATTGTCCATCATACGAGCTTGTAGCGGTAGTATTTTTATTACTTAGTTGGATAGGATACCGTGAAAAGCCACGGTATGACACCATATGCATTTTTTGATCCACACAATAGTGTCTGCGTGGAAAGGATATAAAAAGGTCAAGAATATTATTCATAAAATATTGCTTATAAAAAATAATACAGGCACAGTTAAAATAATACTATCAAATCTGTCTAGTATTCCTCCATGACCGGGTATTATGTGACCACTATCTTTAATGTTAAATTTTCGCTTAAAATATGAAATAAATAAATCACTTAATTGAGCTATTAATGCTAATATACAACTAATTATAAACAAATAAACTTTATTTGAAAAATAATAATTTTTAATATGAAATCCTGATATAAAACTAACTAATACCGCAACTACACCTGCTGATAGTATTCCTGTAATCAGACCGCTCCAAGTTTTTTGAGGACTAATTTTTTTGGTAAGTTTTGCTCCTTTAAAAGTTTTGCCGCCAATCATTGCAAAAGTATCTACGGACCAAATAATACAAAAATAAAGCATAATAAGCCAACTATTGGTATCTTCCGTATTTAATAATATTAATAGACTTATAGGGATAGGAATAATAATTAGCCCAAGTAATAAATACATAGTAGAAGAACAGGTCATATTATACCATTCAATTAACATCCCCATGCCCACTAATATCATTAGGCCATAGAATAAAGGTTTAAACCATAATATAGCTGAGACAAATAACGGCACTAAAATTATACTGGACAAAATTCTTAAATATATGTTTTGTTTATCTTTTGCCAAATGTTCTGTTCCTTTTTGAGTAATCATTTATAGCTTTTTGTATATCATCTTTATGAAAATCAGGCCAATATTTGTGTGAGAAATATAATTCAGCATAAGCTGCTTGCCAAAGTAAAAAATTACTGATGCGATAAACCCCACCTGGTCTTATTAATAAATCTACATCCGGCATTTTAGGATCATAGAGAGCGTTTTGTAAATCGCTCTCGTTTATTTCTTTTTTACCGCTTGCAATAATTTTTGTGCAGGCATCAACTATTTCTTGGCGACTTCCATAACTAAAAGCTATACAAAGCGTTATTTTATTATTATTTTTTGTTAATTCTATAGCATTATTTATTTGTTTTTGCAATGAACTATTAAGTAAATTAAGTCTACCTATTACTTTTATTTTGACGTCATTTTTATATAAATTGTTTAATTCAGTTTTTAAATAACTACTTAATAGTTTTATTAAGAACTCTACTTCTGTGCTTGAGCGTTGCCAATTTTCAGAAGAGAATGTATATAAAGTTATATAAGGTATCCCAAAGTTAATAAACTCTGGTAGTAGTTCGCGAATTTTATCGGCACCGGCTCTATGCCCTTCAGATTTCGGTAAATTATTTTTGCCTGCCCAACGTGCATTACCGTCCATTATTATTGCTAAATGTTTTATATTAGTCATTATTAAAAATTAAAACTATAAATTATATTTTTTTAGGTATTTCAATTCTAACTGATAAACCGCCTAAATCCTTGCTATCTTCTAAATAAATAGAGCCTTTATGATTGTTTATTATTTCTTTAGTAATAGCAAGCCCAAGTCCTACATTACTTGCATTATCAAGCTGTCTTGCTTTATCCGATCTATAAAACGGTTTAAATACAAAATGTTTTTCCGCATCATCTATACCGGGACCATTATCCTCAATAATTATAGTTACGGTAGATGAATTATCTTTTAAAGATATCTTAATTTTGGTTCCATATTTTATAGCATTACCGATTAAATTAGACAAGGCTCTTGCAAAAGAATGCGGCTTAATTTGTACTTCTAATTTATTGAAATTAGTAGATTTTATAAATTCAATATTTATACTTGATGAATTTGAAACATTGGCTATGTAGTCTTTGTAAGTCTTTGGATGTTCAAGTATTAATATGCGCTCTGCTCCTTGGCTTACATACTCCTTACTCTTTTCAAAGTTGATCTTCATATTACTATTCCTTATTTTACCAGAATATATATGCGACCATTTGTTTAGAAAATGTTCAATCCAAGGTAATAATAAAATTACTTCAAATTGTTCCGTACTCTCACCCTTAGCAAAATCTAAATACGAATTTATAATTTGCTGCATAGTTAATATATCTTGTTTTAATCCTTGTATTTCTTCGTTTTCTTCCATTAATTCAAGTTGTAGTTTCATTCTCGTTAAAGGAGTTCTCAGGTCATGTGAGATCATAGCAAGCATAGTGGTTCTTTTAGTAATTTGTTTTTCAATACGTGCTTTCATTTTTAAAAAAGCAAGCCCTGCTTTTCTTATTTCTAAGGCTCCTGAGGGTTTAAAATTCTTACCTTTTAAAACACCTTGACCAAATTTATCCATGTGATCTGCGAGAGCAAGTATTGATTTAATCTGATTTTTGGAGAAAATAATAGAGACGGAAAGTAATATAACAGTTAAAGATATAATCCATAAAACGAAAATATATACCGTAGGATTAAGTAATAATTTTGCAGGAAAAGTAATATATAATATTCCATCTTTTAATTCTAACAATACTTCAATTTTATTTTCTTTATTTAGTTTAACTATATTTTTTTCATGGATTTTTGTAGCTAAAATGTTTTTAAATATAGTTAAAGGCTCACTTAATTTAGGCTGTTTTATAGGTAACTTTTTATTGAGCTGAAATTGATAAGATAAATTAAGATAATTTTCCAATAAATGGGTTATCTCTCTTGAATTATTTCTATGTTCTTTAATCAGCGATTCTATTTCATTGATAATAATAGTACTAGTATAATATGAAACATTATACCAATGACGATCGTAAAACAAAAATATAGCAACAATCTGCCCTATTAAAATCGGAATGATTATAATGAACATAAACCGTATAAACAGTGTTCTTGGTAATAATTTAGATATAAAGTGCATAGCCCTCATTACGCACGGTTTTTAAATATTTTGGTTCTTTTGGATTATGTTCTATTTTACTTCTTATTCTAGTAATTTGTACGTCTATAGAACGTATACTAAGACCGCCCATAATTTTTGAAAGTTCAAAACGACTAATGGATTTACCGGAATTTTTTATTAAAATCTCAAGTAATTTTTGTTCAGTAGAACTAAGAGATACAAGTTGATTATTCTTAGTAAATTCTTTTGTATTAAAATTATAGAAATTATTGCCGAATTTAATTATATTCGTTTCTTTTTTAAAGTTATTATAATTATTGATTAAATTATTGATCCGTAATAATAATTCTCTCGGTTCAAAAGGTTTAGTTATATAATCAGAGGCACCGGCTTCAAGCCCTTTAACACGGTCATCAGCTTCCGATAAAGCAGTAAGCATAACTATAGGAATATTATTGCCGGCATCCCTTATAGTAGTAGCAAAATCAAGCCCAGTTATTTCAGGTAACATAATATCTAAAATAATTAAATCATAATTGGAAGTGTTTAATAGATTTTTAGCTTCTATGACTGAGCTTGCCGTTGATATCAGAAACTCATTTTTATTTAGAAATTGCTTTAAAAGTGCTAATATTCTGCTATCATCATCAACGATTAAAATATGTGCCTTGTATGTATGCATTTATACTCGTTTAATTTGAAAAGTTGTCTTAGTTGTGTGTTTTATTCTCCTGAGGTATGTTGTATCGATCAGTAAAAATCTACAGTGTTATCCTGTAGCTTGTGACCACCACAGGTTTCAAAAAAAATAACTTAAAATACTAATAATTGTAGTATTTTTAACTGAATCCCACGATCAAGTTATGGGATGGTAAGAATAGGCATTATATAAAAAATGCAACTAAGTTAAATCTACTTTAATATAAAAATAGGTTGATGACAATGATAAAACTAGAACAAAATTTTTGGCATGTTTGGATTAACGGTAATTTAATTCCTTATGAAGTTGCAAGGATTCACGTTTTGACTCATAGTCTGCATTATTCAGGATCGGTATTTGAGGGTGAGAGAGCTTATAACGGTAAAGTTTTTAAATTAAGAGAACATACAGCAAGATTAATAAAATCAGCAGAAGCATTAGGTTTGGAAGTACCTTATAGTGTGGATGAAATAATAAAAGCTCATAAACTTGTAATAAAACAAAATAATATTAAGGATGCATATATAAGACCGCTTATTTGGTGCGGAGACGAATCATTAAATATTACTAATCCTAATTTATCTACTAATCTTTTGATTGCCGGTATTCCATCTATGACAAGGTCTTTTGAGAAAGGTATAAATTTACATATAAGTCGTTGGCGTAAAGCAATGCCTAATAGCACGCCGGTACAATCTAAATCCGCCGCTCAATATAATATGGCAATAACTAGTAAAAAAGAGGCTAGAGCTCTTGGTTATGATGATGCATTATTACTTGATTATGAGGGTTATATTGCCGACTGTACTACAACAAATATTTTCTTTGTTAAAGATAAAATGTTATATACTCCGATTGCTGATAGATTTTTAAACGGTATAACAAGACAAACTATTATTGAAATTGCAAAAGATTTAAGTCTAGAAGTAAAAGAAGAGCGTTTGAAATTAGAGCAAATAGAGAATTTTACTGGATGTTTTGTTACAGGTACGGCAATCGAGGTACAAAATATTAATTCTATAGACCTGGGTAAAAAAAAGATTATTTTCGATGATCATCAAATTGCAAATACCCTAAAAAAAGAATATGGTCGTATTGTTAGGGAATAGAGAGATATTGTTCTAAAAGCTTTCATCCTGTGTCCCTCCCCGGGATCCATATCAACAACTTGTTTAGGATTTTAACTGATCCTGTGGAGGGGACACAGGATGAAATTAATAATTAAAAATTATGTATAATATATTTAAAGGTTTAATTACCGCAGCTATAACCCCTTTTAAAGATAATAAATTAGATTTAGATGCTTTAGAGAAAATTTTAGAACATCAAATAAAATATGAAGTCGATGGGGTATTAATTGCAGGTTCAACCGGTGAAGGTAGTAGTTTAAGTTTTGAAGAATATAAATTATTACTGCAAACTAGCGTAGAAATTGTTAATAAGCGTATTCCTATAATAGGTGGATGTTCATCAAATAATACTGCTTATGCAAGAGAACTTGCAGTGGAATCTACAAAAATTGGGGTTGACGGTTTTATGGCTAGCCCTCCGTCCTATATAAAACCTACTCAAGAGGGGATTTATAAGCATTTTGAAGCATTGCATGAAGCATGTAATCTACCTATTATGTTATATTCGGCACCGACTAGAAGCGGAGTAGATTTTTCTGATGAGACAATATTAAGACTTACTAAGCTATCACGTATTTTAGCATTAAAAGATTCCGGAGTAGATTTAGAACGTCCTATGCGGATTAGAGCAATAGTTAAAGAAAATTTTAATCTTTTGACCGGTAATGATGAAGTAGTATTAGCTTTTAATGCTCAAGGCGGGGTAGGGTGGGTTTCAGTAGCCTCAAATATTGCTACCAATATATGTAAAGAACTATTAGAGAAGTGGTATAAGAATGATGTTACAGCAGCTCTTGAAATCCATCAGAGATTACTACCTTTATATAAAGCTTTATTTGTAGAATCTAATCCAATTCCGATAAAATATGCTGCACATTATTTAGGCTTATGTGAAAATAAAATTAGATTACCTCTAACTGAAGCAAGCTATAAGACTAAAAAACAAATTGAACACATTATAACATCACTATCTATAAAAATATGACCGGGTATAAGAAAGTTATTGTACAAAATAAGAAAGCACTTTTTAATTATTTTATTGAAGAAAAATTAGAAGCAGGTATTGTATTAAAGGGTAGTGAAGTGCAGTCTCTGCGCCAAGGTAAAGTGTCCATAGAAGAAAGTTATGCAGCTGATACCGGACATGAGTTATTCTTATATAACTGTCACATTGCAGAATATGAAAAAGCAAACAGATTTAATCATTCTACTAGAAGACCGCGTAAATTATTATTGCATACTAAAGAGATAAAGAAAATTGTCGGTAGAATTAAAATAAAAGGCTATACGCTATTAGCTCTTTCTATGTATTTTAATAAAAAAAACAAAGTGAAAGTTGAGCTTGGTATTGCTAAAGGTAAGAAATTACATGATAAAAGAGAGTCAATTAAAGAAAAAGATTGGAAAAGAGATCAGAGCAGATTGCTAAGACAAAAATAAAGTAAAAATAATATAAACTTAAAGGTTATTTATGCAGCATATTATAGGTAAAATATTGGCTATATTATTGGCTATATTCCTAATTATTATAGGTGTTTTATTTATTTTTAAAACAATGAAAACTCAGTCTACAAAGTCATTTTCAGTGGAGGTTAAACAAAGTGAGAATGCAGGAAAATGTGATGAGGAAAGAGTACAAGAAATAATCAAAGATTATTTGCTTAAAACTCCTGAAATAATAATAGAATCAATTGAAGGTTTACAAAAACGTAAAGTACAGAACAATAAGACTAAAGTTAATGATTATCTAAAGGATAACAAGTTAGCTATTGAAGATAGCCAAAGCTTTCCTATTATAGGCAATAAAGACGCTGATATAACAATAGTGGCTTTTTATGATTACAATTGTTCTTACTGTAAGAACGGCAATATTTCTATAAGTGCACTATTGCAAAATGATCCAAAAGTTAAAGTTGTATTAAGACCACTTCCTATCCTTGGAGATGCTTCCGAATATCTTGCAAGAATATCGTTAGCGGTTTATAAGATTAATTCAGGTAAATTAAAAGTTGTACATGATGCATTAATGAAAATAAGAAATGTTTCTAAAGAGTCTGTAAAGGAGTTATTAACTGAGAATGGCTTAAATGCTATGGAAATTGAAGAAACTGCCGATAGTATGGAGATTAAAGATTTAATTACTCAAAATATAAAAATAGCTAGAAAACTTAAAATTCAAGGAGTACCTTCGTATATAATTGATACAAAATTAATACCGGGGTTAATAGATTTCCCACAATTAATAAACATAGTTAAAGAAATTAGGGATAATAAGAGTTCTTAAGAAGAGATTAAGTGTCATAATACTATATCCTTTCCACGGTTTCCAAAAATACGGCTTATAATGTGCACATGATGACTATTGTTCCTGAATCGCAGGATGACAATGACAAATCCAAAGACCGACAACAATACCTGCTTACAAATGACAACTTGAGTATCAATGTAACAAAAGCCAATGCCATGCTGGAATTCGACTGCTATTGAATAACTTTAACCTTTATTTAACAGATCCAACATAGTTTTACCGATATCAGCAGGGGATCTAGTAATGGTTATTCCGGCACTTTGTAAAGCTTCAAGCTTATCTTCAGCACTTCCTTTTCCTCCAGCAATAATAGCTCCGGCATGCCCCATTCTTTTACCGGGTGGTGCTGTAACACCTGCAATAAAGCTAACAATAGGCTTCTTGATTTTTGATTGTTTAAGAAAGTTGGCTGCATCTTCTTCTGCATTACCGCCAATTTCACCAATCATAATAATTGCTTTTGTTTCATCATCTTTCAAAAACATTTCAATACAATCAACAAAATTAGTCCCGTTGACAGGGTCACCGCCTATACCGACGCATGTAGATTGTCCAAGACCTACTGCTGTTGTTTGAGCAACGGCTTCATAGGTTAGAGTACCTGATCTTGAAACAATACCTACTATTCCTTTTTTATGAATATGTCCCGGCATTATACCAATTTTGCATTCTCCTGGTGTTATAACTCCTGGACAATTAGGACCGATTAATCTAGTTTGAGAACCGACTAAAGCACGTTTTACTTTTACCATATCAAGTACCGGAATTCCTTCCGTTATACATACTACTACTTCAATTTCAGCATTGATTGCTTCTAATATTGAATCAGCAGCAAAGCTGGGCGGAACATATATAACGCTTGCATTTGCACCGGTTTTTGCTTTTGCTTCATGTACGGTATTATATACCGGTAAATCAAGGTGAGTATGACCGCCCTTGCCCGGTGTAACACCCCCAACCATGTTAGTACCATAAGATATCGCTTGTTCAGAGTGAAAAGTGCCTTGTGCACCTGTAAAACCCTGACATATGACTTTTGTTTTTTTATTTATTAATATTGCCATGTTAAATAATTAATTTTATTTTATGTTATTGCCCGTGAGGCATGAATCCAGTAAAAAATATAATAAAGTAGTTTTTTATAGGTTAATTTTGTTATAATTTTATACGGAAGTAAGATTATTTTTTCTAGACTCCACCTCCAATGGAATGAAACCGGTCGCTATGCTTTTCTACCTTTATAGCCTTAACTATTTTATTTGCAGCATCTGCTAAATCATTTGCCGGTATTATTTCTAAACCAGAATTTGATAAAATTTTTTCACCTTTTTCAACGTTTGTACCAGCTAAACGTACCACTAATGGCACTTTTATACCTATTTCTTTTGCAGCTGCAATAATTCCTTCTGCTATAATATCACAACGTATAATGCCGCCGAAAATATTAACTAAGATCCCTTGTACTGCTTTATCGGATAAAATTATTTTTAAAGCTTCTTTTACACGCTCACGATCGGCTCCACCGCCGACATCCAAGAAATTAGCAGGTGAAGCACCGTAAAGCTTAATAATATCCATAGTAGCCATGGCAAGACCGGCGCCGTTAACCATACAACCAATATTACCGTTCATTTTTACATAACTAAGTCCTGCATTTGCTGCTCTTGTTTCTAGAGGATCTTCCTCATCGTGATCACGCATAGCGGTAATATTAGGGTGTTTGAATAGGGCATTCTCATCAAAAGTGATTTTTGCATCTAAAGCTAGCAAATCACCGTCGGTTTTTACAATTAAAGGATTAATTTCAATTTGTGTTGCATCGGTTTCAATAAAAGCATTATAGACCGATTTTACTATTGCTTTCATCTGTTTAGTTTGGTTATCCTTAAAGCCTAGCTCATATGCTATGCCTCGCATATGAAAATCTTGTAAGCCAGTTGCAGGATCAACAGAAAATTTAACAATTTTTTCCGGATTTTTTTCTGCTACTTCTTCAACATCAACTCCTCCTTCAGTAGAAGCTATGCAAGTAATACAGCTAGCAGATCTATCAAATACGATACTAAAATAATATTCTTTTAAAATATCACAACCTGATTCAATATAAAGACGTTTTACTTTTTGTCCTTTAGGTCCTGTTTGATGTGTTACTAAATTAATACCAAACATGTTATGGGCAATTTTCTTGGCTTCTTCTTTACTCTTAACAACCTTAACACCACCTGCTTTACCTCTACCGCCGGCATGTATTTGTGCCTTAATTACATATATTGCCGTATTTAACTTATCTATGGTTTCATTAATCATTTCGGTTTTTGTAACGACTAGTCCGTTGGAAGTAGGTACACCGTATTTTCTTAAAATCTCTTTTGCTTGATATTCATGAATGTTCATTTTAAATAATTTATTTAAATAATTAAAGCACAGTATAATAACTAATCTTTAAACTGTAAAGAAGAGAGTTATTGTTAATGAATAAGGGCATACCACGCCTTGAATACAGTATCTTGTGTCTCAGACTGTACCCTAAGATACTGCTACAAGTTCGCGGGATGACAATAAAAAATTGAACCATGTAATAAAGATTAATTACCAACTGCTGCATCTATAATCTTTTCTGCCTCTTCACCAGTAATTTTTTCTTTATCATTCAGAATGAGATTAGCATTCTTTAAGTCCTCTCCTATGCTTTCCGCTTTTCCTTTTAAAATCTTAGCCAGAAACTGCTCGGCAAGAGCATAATAAGATATTCTATTGCCAGGTTTTGCAAAGCCATGTCCTTCATCGTTATAAAGTGCATAAACTACCGGTATATGTTTCGTTTTCATGCTATTTACAATCTGATCGGACTCTGTTTGTTTTACACGAGGATCGTTAGCTCCTTGAGCAATAAAAAGTGGTTTTTTAATATTATCAACAAATGTTAAAGGAGAGCGTTCATTTAAAAATTCTATATCTTTTTCGTGGTCCCAAGATCCAATTCTTTTTTTAAATTCATTTAAGGTCGGTTCCCAATAGGGCGGTACACTTTTAATTAAGGTTAATAAATTTGAAGGACCTACAACATCAACACCGCAAGCAAATATGTCAGGTGTCATAGTAAGACCAACTAAAGTTGCATAACCACCGTAACTACCACCCATAATACA
Source organism: Rickettsia sp. Oklahoma-10 (assembly GCF_039954865.1). Lineage (NCBI taxonomy): Bacteria > Pseudomonadati > Pseudomonadota > Alphaproteobacteria > Rickettsiales > Rickettsiaceae > Rickettsia > Rickettsia oklahomensis. Next base: position 883,645 of record NZ_CP157197.1, read on the forward strand.
AACTTTATCAGGGTCAGTTATATTATTCTTAACTGCCCAGTTGACTCCATCAAGTAAATCATAATGCATCTTTCTGCCCCATTCGAGATTACTAGCATTAACAAAATCCTTACCAAAGCCTGTAGAACCACGGTAATTAATACTTAACACTGCATAGCCACGATTAGCAAGCCATTGATGCTCAGGATTATATCCCCAGCTATCACGTACCCACGGACCACCATGAACATTAATTATTAGCGGTACTTTTTTATCGGGGATATTATTTTCATCAAGTTTTATATCATTTGGAAAAGTGATATAGCTAACTAAATTAAGCCCGTCACGTGACTTGATAATTATCGGTATCATCTTAGCAAGATTATATTGCTCAAGTTCTTTACGGTTAGTAAATAAAAATTCAGCTTTTTTATTTTTCCTATCATATTTATAATATTTCAACGGTGCATTATCACTATCATAAGCGACAAGCCAAGTTTTATCATCTAACGTTCTACTATTGATAATTAAATCACCACGATCAAGTGCCTGCAAATATTTAATATCGCCTTCAATATCCTTATCTAATATCTTGTATGATACTCTATCATAGTTTACAGATACTACTTGTGGAGTTTGTGTGATAGGATGAACTGTAAATACACCAATATCAGCTTTTGAATCTTCAGCTAATATTTCATATTTACCGGTAGCTAAGTTTAAAGCTTTAAGTGCCGCAGTATTGCGATTACGCCCATCAACCATATAGAGAATTTTATCACTAGCATCAAAGCCTAAAATAGAAGTATTAGCAGAATCTTCCATTGATATTTTAGTAAATAATTCCCATTTATCATTTTTTAGCTCATAATACTCTGTTCCTCCGTCCTTATCAGGTGCAGCAGCATATTTTATGTGTAAATTATTATCTACTATGAAACCTGTAAATTTTTCGTTTTTTAGTACTAGCTCTTTTTCTAAAGTATCTAGATTTAATTTATAAACATCAAAATATTTAGGGTTACGCTCATTTAAATCTATTAATATTTCATTAGGATTTTTATAGCTTGCTGCAACTATACCTGCTCTAACATCACGTTCAGGAGTAAGTAATTTTGTTTCTTTTGTGTCTATATTATAACTATATAGTCTAAAATTCTCATCGCCCTTATGGTCCTTAGAATATATAATATTCTTATTATTATAAACTACCATATAGCCTCTTATCCCACGATCTTTATCATGAGTTATGGCTTCAGCTTTACTAATATTATCTGCAGGTGCTAGCCAAATATTTAAGACACCGTCTTTTGGTGCGATATATAGAATATACTTACCGTCGTGAGTTAAAGAAACTTTTGCTTTATCAGGATTACCGAATAAAACCTTTCTTGGGATTATCTGATTATTATTATTTGTTAACATGGTTTGATTTTGAAACATAAAAAGCACTCCTATTGTTAATATAGTAGTGATAATATAGAGAAATTTTGTCATTACTAATAGTTTATTATTTAATTTTGTGGTTCTTTTGATTTCATGCCCGTGAAAGCTAGAACCTCAGTTGTGAAAAAGTCGCTAGATTTTAAAATTAAAAGCTTGAGTTAGATCACTTTTTTAGATTTCCACTTTCGCGGGCATGACATTCAAGCCACAAATATAACAGCTACACTTTTTCAATATTGCTTAAGAACCAATCAACTTCTTTGGTATTAGCATTACGTGTAAATGTCCATTCTTCTTTTAAATCTTCAATTTTGTCAACGACATTTTTACCTTGGAATAATAATTTAATAAATATGTTGTTACCGAACAGATAAATTTCCAAATATTTTGCACTTAAAGCCGATGAATCAAAAAAATCACCATAAGATGGTATTATTTTTTCAAATTCTTCTAAGTATCTTTTATCTATCAGCTCAGATAATTCTTGAGTGTCTTTTTTATAAGCAGCTTCTATAATCATTTGAAAGGCAGTTTTAGCATTATTTATAAATTTAACCGGATCAAATGAATAAAGGCGTTTATGGATTTGTTCCATTCCATCTACGACTGCAGTTATATTTTGTTCCACTATTATATCTTTAAAAGCTTTAATATCTTGGGCTGTTGGAAAAATTTTTTCTTCTTTATGAGATTTAACTGCGCTATGGGTTACATCTTTAATAACAGGTTCGCCAAAATAAGATTTTTGCTTTGTTTGCTCCTCTTCTGAAGTAGCACCAAGAGTCGTAATTAATTTGTTGATAATAAAAAAGGTAATAACGGCAAAAATTAATAACTCTATTATTTGAGGAGACATTTTCTATTTATTTTTATTAAAAGATGATTCTTATATCTTAATATAAAAAAATAATCTTTTAAAGTGATTTAATAAAAATAAGAATTTATTTTTATCTGCATTAAACTTAAAGTTTAAAAAATAACTAAAATATCTTGATTTTTTAATTAATACGATATATTATTTATTTTGTAAATATTGTTTAAACGCTATCATTGCAAAACATTTATAGTATTTAGTCCGTTTATGTTAGGTGATTGTTATACTAAAGCTTAATTTTTAAGCATTTTAGTATAACAGATAATTGTTGTTTTCAATTATTGACTTTAGTTACTAGCACTTTTTTATTTATTCACTTATCTCGCCTTTTAGACTGATATTTTTTAATAGTTTTTCCACTTTTATAGCATTATCAAATCCATGATCGTAATGAAATCTTACATCAGGCGAGAATTTCATTTTTATTTTATTAGTAATCAAATTTCTGATAGCATTGTTAGAATTATTTAATGCATCCATAATTTCATCAACTGTTAGTTTAGTATTAAAAGGCAAGAAATAACAATTAGTGATTTTTAAGTCGGCAGTAACTATAACTTTCGTAATAGTGAGAGGACAGTCAAAAAGCCTGCTATCCAGCATTTTACCACGCCTTAGAATTGCTATTAATGCTTCATTTATAACACTTGCTAATTTTTGTTGTCTATAAGAATTGGTTTTAGTTAATTTTTTCATAAATTATATAATATAATGTTAGGGCATAATAACATATTTTAGCCACGCTACAAATACTTAAAAACTTTAAAAATTTGGTTTTTAAAAAACCAGAGGATAAAGAAATCAAGCTTCCCCAAAAAGGAAACACCATTAAGCAAAGTATAAATATCTCATATGTGTAATATAGTGTTGCTAAATTTTTATACCTTAAAATATTTTTTTCATTTTTAGAAGCATAAAAAATATTTAAAACTATTATTCCAAAAATATAATTGACTGCATTACTGCTAAGAGAAGCACTAGTAGCTACTAGTAGCATTATTAAACTATTATAACTCCCAAACATTTCCATAGAATGAAATATTAATTCATTCTGAAAACAAATCACAAGATTTGAGACAAAACTATCAATAAATAATAAACTATATGCTTCAAATTGTTCCATAAATATTATATAGTAAATTTTAATTAGTGGTGTTGTATTTTTCATTCCCGCGTAAGGCTGTAGGCCACGGAATCCAGAAAATCACCTTAAATATTTAGGGTATATAATATAAACATATAAAAACTTGTTTTTATATTGTTTTACTAGATCCTCATTTTCCGGGAATGATATTGAATGCTTTTTAAAAGTCATACAACAAAGCCATTCCAATTATATCACAAAAACTACAATAAAGTAACCGGCAATGAAAAAGCAAATTATTTATCCTGATTTTATAGCACGAATTTTTTCTACGGCACTTGATTTATCCTTATTTGCCTTTATAGCAATCCCAATATCACAATTCTGCTCTTTTAATTTATTATGGTTGTTCTTTAATGATTATTTTCTTAGCACTAACATTAGTCTTCATAATCCTGATGAAATGTTTAGTTCTATTATGAGTCAGGAATTTTATGAATATCTTAAAGCAGGAAATTTTAATAAGTATATTATGTTTAATATTTCAATTTTTTCTACTAATATATTAGTAATAGGCTCATATTTCATAACGCTTTGGTATTATAAAGGTGCAACACTTAGTAAGATGTTGTTACGTATGAAAATAGTAGATGCCGTAACATTAAATAGTCCGACTTTAAAGCAGTTAATAAAAAGATTTTTAGGGTATATGACTTTTCCTATTGGTATTTTTTTCATACTTTTTTCTTCTAAAAAACAAGCATTACATGATAAAATAGCCGGAACAGTCGTGATCAAGGCTTAAGTATTCCAATGACTGAAACAAATGATATAGATCAACTAATTTATCTTTTTTCAAAATTACCTGGTCTTGGTAGTAGGTCGGCAAGACGTATAGTACTATACCTACTACAAGACAAAGACGTAAGATTACAAAGTCTTATTAACAATCTGATAGATATAGACAAAAAAATAGTAAAATGTGAAATTTGCGGTAATATGGATACGCAAAATATTTGTCGTATTTGTTCTTCCGAATATAGAGACAAGTCAGTTATTGCTATTGTTGAAACTGTAGCTGAATTATGGGCAATGGAGCGTAGCGGTAATTTTAAAGGTTTGTATCACGTACTTGGTCATAATTTATCAGCAACTAGTAGACAAAATCCTAGCATACTTAGATTACCCGAACTACTTACAAGATGTTTTGCAGCAAATATTAAAGAGGTTATTATTGCTACGAATTCTACTTTAGAAGGGCAGACTACCGCTTATTTTATCGCCGAATATTTAAAAGAGCATCCTGCTAAAATTTCTCGCTTAGCTAGTGGCATACCTATCGGAGGTGAACTTGACTATTTAGACGAGGGTACATTATCTGCCGCTATTAACCTACGTCAACCTTTTGAATAAAGTATTAACAATTTTATTAAAATTATAGCAAATCTTGATTAAATTCTATATGATGTTCACTGGCAAATTTTATTATACTGTCTGTCATATTGATTCCCTTGATAATCAAACTTTATCAGTAATGTACCATCATGTTTGTTTAAATGTAATAATATATGTATGAATAAACGCTGGTCATCGTTAATTTTAATTTCAATTACTTTTTTACCGATAAATTTAATGTTGTTATTACCTCTATATTATGTATAGCTTTCTTTAAGGTGTACACAAATTTATCACATTAATAGCTATACACAGAAAAAATAGCAATTACTGCTGCCAACATGCTAAATAATAGGGTATTCTCTTCTGGTATGATCACAACAGTAAATTCCTGTACTGCAAACAAATGGTATTGGGAAAGATTTCATAAAACTATGAAGAATGTGTTTTTTTTGACATGGGCACGAGACAGAAGATCTATTCTTCTCTTGAATTGCTATAAAAAGATCTAAATGAGTGATTATTTAATTATAATTATATGAGACTACATTCTGGAAATATAGTAAGACTCATATGCAAACTTTTGAGAACAGTAAAAAGCTGGCTCTTGAAAAGAAATAATGAGATACTATCTTTTAAGTATTATGTTTAACAGTAACACTTAACTGACAAATATTCTAATAATTTATAGTGTATGTAAGATTAAATCTTGATTAGTTAAACTTATGCAGATTTATTTTAAACCATACTATAGCATCAGTAGCAAATTATAAAAGTAATTTGTGACTCACTGATTATCTAAGCTATACGCTATGTTATACTAAATCCTTAGCAATTTCTTGGGGAAACATATACTGTGCATAGAATAGTGCTTTAATGTGATCTCAAAGGAGAATATAGAGTTGCAATTATTTGTCAATCTCTAAAAAATATTACAAATTTGAAAATAACATGTGGATATGATGAGCATATAGTCAGTTTAAATTCATGATCAATTTTTATCTGTATATAGTTAGGATAAATCATCATTTTTTAAAGTATAATCCTATTTAACATAAGATTTGTTTTTCTGAGTAAAGCATATTACAGTTTAATTATATATTAATTAAGCTGTGGCATGAAATTAAAGCTCCACAGGCAAAACGAGATGTATATAAAGATACCAAAGAAAAAGGATTATTGCTAATTATATCATATGGTGGTAGTAAAATATTTTACTTGGGTACAGTACTGAGTAAAAAGTATCATAGAATCAAAATAGGTGTATTCCCTGATTTATCAATTCATGATGCTAGAGTAAAAGCATCTGAATTAAAAGGTGAGATCGCCAAAGGATATAATCCTGTAGAAGAAAAAGCTAGATTATCCAAAGAACTGACCTTTAAGGAGCTTTATGATAAATACCTTAATGAATATAGTAAAATTAATAATAAAAGATGGAAAGATTATGCCGCTTCTGTAGATAGATATGCAAAACATTTATATCCTAGAAAAATATCTACTATTCAAAAAACAGATATTCAAGAGTTATTCAATAACTTAACTCAAACTGGTAAATATGGAGCTAATAGATTTCTTGAAGTTTTAAGTCCTGTATTTAGTAAAGCAATAGAATGGGAATTGCTTACAATAAATCCAGTTATTGGCATAAAGAAGCACAAGGAACAATCCAGAGACAGGTATTTAACTAGGGAAGAAATACCACGATTTTTTACAGCAATAGCAGAAGAGAAAAATCAAGTAATGAAAGATTTTTTCTTAATAGCTTTGTATACATCAGTTCGTAAGGATAATTTACTTACTATGCATTGGGAACAGGTAAGTTTTGCTGATAAACAATTATATCTTTACCTTTATTAGATCAGGCAGTAGAAATATTAAAAGCCAGGAAAGAGCAATCTGATAGCATTTGGGTATTTCCAAGTGAGACAAGCAGTAGTGGTCATTTGCAAGAACCAAAGAAAGCATGGAAGAGGATTTGTAAAAAGGCAGGAATAGAAAATTTAAGAATCCATGATTTAAGAAGAACAATACCAAGCTGGATGGCAATGACTGAAGCAAATCAATATGTAATAGGACAGCTTCTAAATCATAGAGATCCAAGATCAACGGTAGGTTTATACTAGACTTGCCACTGATACTGCTCGAGAATATATGCAAAAAGCCATTAATGAAATGATCTCTACAGTTCAACAGTAATAAACATAGTAAAACTTATATAGCTAGGAGGGTACATATATGCCATATAAAACAATGATTGATAACTTAAAAGATAATCAAAGTTTATCTCTTAGTAATATAGGAGAAGGCGATGTTAAATCTCTAGCTCAAGCTCTAAAAGGTACTCAAATTACTAGACTTGATCTTAGTAATAATAACATAGGATGTAATGGTCTTAAGTATTTAACTCAAATTTTGAGAGACACTCAAATTACCACACTTAATCTTAAAAATAATAATATAATGGATGAAGGTGTAAAATATCTTACTGAATCTCTAAAAGAAACACAAATTACTGAACTTGATTTGAGTGAAAATAAAATTGGAAGCGATGCAGCACAATACTTAAATAAGATGCTGAGTAATACTAAAATGAGGTCTCTTTATCTTGATATCCATTACACAGAAGATGGTGATGTTAATAAGTATATATCTCAAAGATCATATTGTGATATTAAGAATATTCATATTACTATCCATAATAATAAAATAGGCATTAAGGGTGCTCAATATCTAAATAAAACCTTTCAAAATATTGCAATTGCTGAGCTTACACTTGATAGTCAAAACTTAGAAGCCGATGATGCTCAATATCTGGCCCAAGCTTTCAAAGATACTAAAATTAGTGAGCTTAAAATGTCTTACGATCATATTATGCAACTTAATGGTATTCAATATTTAGTTCAAGCATTTAAAGATAGTCAAATTGCCAAATTAAATGTACATGCAGAAAAAATAAGAACTACAGGTGCTCAATATTTAGCTGAATTTTTAAGAGAGGTTAAAGTTTTAGATCTTGATCTTCGTCTAAATTACATGGGAGATGAAGGTATGAAATATTTAGTACCAGTACTTAAAAATAGTGATATTATGTATATTGATCTTGCATGGAATGATATAGAAGCTGAAGGAGCTAGATATTTATCTGAAATCTTACAAAATTCTAAGATTCTTTTTATAGATTTGTGCAATAATAGTATAGGAACTGATGGTGCTAGGTATCTAGCAGATGGTTTGCCATATAGCCAAGTCACTGGTATTCATCTTCATGGAAATATGATTGAATATGCAGGATATCAATATCTTATTGATGTTGTTGATAATACTAATATATCTTGGGTTAATTTACATGGCAATAATATAGAAGCAGGATTAGAAGCAGGAACCAAACTATGGCCTTATAGCATACCAAGAAATACTACTCCTGTTGAATGTAAAATACGTCATGTATTTAAAGAATTAGTATCACTAAATCCTATGAGTAATGAGTTTGAATTTATTGTACCTAGAAAAAATACATACCCTCCTGTTGATATTGATCAATATGCTTTTTTGGTTAGAACTTTAAATGATAATCCAAATTCTAAGGTACATATTTTCGATATGATGTGTAAAAAGGATCATGGTAATGATTATGATTTTAATATAATGAACAATATTAATGAATTTATAGCAATAATGCCGAACAAATTTAATACATTTATTGATAGTAAATTACCGGACTTAGTAGAATCATTTGGCAGTTATAACTACGTAAATCTTGTAAAGCAATTTGAAGATATGAAACTGTATGATATTGTTCAAAATCTATTATTACATAGGGTATTATATTATGTAGATGAAAACCAGGAAATTTTACATCCATATATTTACAAGATGTTAGATAAATATAGTATGCCTTTATATAATGAACAGCTTGAACCGAATAAAAAAGAAGAAATAATTGCTTATTATCAAAGTCATCAAGAAATTGATGGTGTACAGGAAATTATAGATTTGTTAGGATCAGAATCTTTTAAGTAAAATTAATAATAAACCTAATTTAAACTTACTTTATTGATAGAAAATTGAATTGGTACATTTTCATTATTTTCTATAAGGAAACGATAATATTGTTTTGCAATATCCACAGCATCATAACTACAGCAAGACTGGATAGCAAGTTTTAAACATTCTAGTTTTAACTCTACATCATTTCTAAACATACACAACTCACCAATAATTTATTTCGTTAATATTAGCAAAATTACTGCTAGTTATCAACAAATTCATGGATAGAGCTATAGATTCTATCTCCAGATATCCACAGTTTTATATGGATTACAGTTTTTTTATGGCTTAAAACTCCACTGGCAATGTAAAAATTAGGATGTTAATGTCATGACTAGCAAAACTTGTCTATTAACGCCTCTATTAATGGAAATATCACTTAATTAATATGGATAATAATTGTGCTAATCAAAGATTATATTGGTCACTATCTACTTCCTTAAAATATATGGGACTGAGCTTAGATGAGTGGTTAGTTATCTTATTTGGTATAGTACCTGGGATAGTATTACTGAATAGTGGACATGCTAAGCTTGGAATAATATGCATTATAGCTGGTATTGTACTTTGTTATGCATTTAAAAAGTTTAAGAAACTATCAGAATATTTTGTACTTAAGAGTTATTTAGTCGCTAAGAAATGGCTATATGCTCCTACTTCTTACCTTACGAGTCTTCTTGGGATGATTAAAACAATATTAGATAAGTTTTTTAAAGAACATTTAGATTTTGTTAAGGGCTCTGGAATTTGCTCAGTATTTTTTCCTAAAAAAATAAAAGTCATTGCGGATGGAGTATTAATTAATGGAACATTTCGTTATTGGTTTGGAGAGAGTAAGCATATAGCAGCTGATAAAACTTATTTGTTAACCTACAAGCGAGGAGCAAATCATTTATTATTACTTACAGGTATTAAGGAAGAAGAGGCAAATAAGCAATGAAAAGTTTACAGTCAGAGTTACAGATATTAGTAGTTTTTGTTGGCATAATGCTTGCAAGCTTTAGTAGTAATACTTACGCTATAGGTTACATGCTGATTCTTTGTTAGAGCTGCAAATAGCTAAAGACGATCCTACTAGAATTAATATCGAAGGAGAAAAGATTAACGATATTTTTATTCATCCGGAGGAGGCTGCAGAAGTAGTAGTACATGATTCGGGCTGTTTATTTATTTTACCGCAGCAAGATAAAGTCAAGCTTTACTTAACTCTAATTGGGGAAAATGGCACGATCCAAGATTTAATGCTGAATTTTACTAAAAGCAAACCAGCACCGATTAGACTCATTAAGTTTGATTTAGAACAAGAAGTAACAAAGTTAACTAATAATAAGGAAGAGAAGCATCATGAATGTAAAAAACAAAGATGTAATAGAAAAAGAAAATAATAAACAGTATTTAAGGATAATATATCCTTTATTGCCAGTATTATTAATTTTTTGTGTAAATGTAACACTATCTGAAGTTGCTTTAGGAGAAACATTAGAAGGACAGTTAGATCGCATTGGTGGACTCTCTACTGGTAAACTTAAAACTATCGGGATATCAGGAGCAACGATTTTATCATCAATCTGGGCAGTGGTCAGGGGTAATTTAAGACTTGCCGGAGCAATTGTAGCTATTGGTATTATTTTAGGGTTTTATTTAGAGTGGGTCTCTAGTGGGATGAAAATCAGTTAGATAATTAAGATATTGATTAAAAGCAATGGATCAAGCTTTCAATAAGCAGGAAGAATTACAAACTACTACTGATTATTCGCAAAATAGCACAAATTATAGTAATTATCAAAATTATTCTGGGAATAAAGTGACAAGTTTTACTAGGCAAAAACTAAATTGCAAGAACGTTTTACTCCAGATAATGGGACTTATGAAATGACAGATATTGATTTGCAGTCAGAACAACAATATCCGGGTAATTTTTAATGATTGTAAGTTGATGCCATAGTACAGTAGAGGATTATAAATTACCATCTGCATTTAGTAAAAGATTATTAGGGCTTATAGAGATAATTAAAAACAGACCATTAGTAACTCTAACTTGCCTAGGAGTAATAATGGTTTTGGTATTTTATGGATTGTCGGAAAATGAGGTAAAAACTTCCCGAGGTTTACAAGAAGATAGACAATCAAGGGAAATATCTGGAATAGAGCGGGCAATAGATCCAAGGGCTAAATGGACTGCAGAAATATTAAATGAAGTTAAAAACATGCAGAACCATTTAGAGAAGTTAATCGAGAATAAATATTTAGAAACTAAAACTAAAATTGATGATTTTAGTCAAAAGTTAGAATCATTAGAGAATCCTCTTAAAGAAACTATATTATATGCTGGCAATGATTTTAACAATAATCAAAAAATAGAAGATTTACTAGATAATAACCTTGAGCAAAACATTGCTGCTGCTCCTACTGCTCCAGTAAAAAGATTACTTGGTTATGTAAAAAGAGCTGACTTAAGGATTAAAAAAGACTTTAAAGATTATATTACTACCGGCAGCTTTGCAAGAGGGGTGCTGCTTACTGGAGTAGTGGTTGGAACTGGCACTAATAATGCAGCTTCACCTGAGCCTATAATGGTAAGGCTTGTTGATACAGCTATTTTTTCTAAAGGGTATAAAACGGAGCAAATCAAAGAAGCAATTTTAATTGGTTCATGCACTGGGGATATTTCATCAGAGCGGGCTAAATGCCGGTTAGAGACGGTATCTTTACTAAATAGTAATGGAGAGATAATTGAAAAACCAGTAGAAGGGTGGTTAATAGGAGAAGATGGTAGGCCTGGAATTAAAGGGATAGTTGTTGATAGATCATCAGATGTTGCAAGAATGGCGGTACTTAACGGCGTACTTGGCGGGATAGCACAATTTTTCCAGAACCAGGCAAGCAATAGCATATTTCCGGTGTCACCGATTACCGGTCAGCAAAATGCCTTAAAAGCTCAGGATTCTCTAAAAGCCGGTGTTTATGCCGGCACTGGTAATGCTTTAGAAAAGCTTGCTGATTTTGCAATTAAACGGGCAGAAAGTATGAGTCCAGTGATTGTTGTCGCTTCAGGTAGAGTAATAGATGTAGTATTTAGAAAAGGTTTTGATTTAAGAGATAATAAAGAATCAGGTAAAGTAGATAGATTACTACCACCAATAGAAGCAATTTTGATTGCCCGCTGCCCCAAGGACTAAAATGTAAATCTTTATATGAAGTAAATAAAATGGCTGATCAGAATATGTTTAATCCAAATAATAATAATGATAAGCCTAATTTTAAATCGAGATGCTCTGGAAGGTATAATAATGACATCAGAAATTGATAAAGATTTTGCTCGGGAAAGACTAGCTAAACATTTTGTTTATGAATCATATGATGAGGAGAATAGCTTGTTTTTTAATAGAGCTTCAGTAGGATTTGTCCTGCTTGGCTGGCCACTGGTTGGGACAAGCTTGCAAGCTCAAGGAGAGATAGCTGAATTTTTAAAAAGTGATGAGAATTTACCGGTAGGCAGTAGTTTTGAAATATTGATGATTGGCTCTGATCATATAAGAGAATATCTAAATAACTGGCAATTACATAGAAAAGGTACAATTTTTACTGAGCTTAGTAGTAGAAGAGTAAAGTTTCTAGAGCAAAAAGCAAAGGAAAAGGGAAATATCAAAGATGTAGTTTTATTAATTTCAGTAACTATTCCGACGCTGACGATTGATATTAATGAGATGATACGAAGAAGAGAAATATTGCAAGATACATTTAAATCAATTGGCCTTACTACTTACAATGTTGAGGCAACATTGCTATTAAAATTTGTGCGTTTAATATTTGGCTGGAGGGAAGAAGAACATCCTGAACTTAACCCTTATGAAATATTATCTGAGCAGATTTTACCTAGTAATTTTTCTTTATATGAGAAGGAAGATTATGTAAGTCTTAATGACAATCAAATATTTATTGCTCTAGAGGCAGGAAAAAGACCTTCTGAGTGGCGATTATCAGCGATGGATTTATTCTTAGGCAATGAACTAAGACGTGATGAATATATTAGAGCAAATTTTTTAATTCATTTTGGTTTGCAGATTATACCAAATCAATTAGTTGCAAAAACAGCAGCAATTACCAAAAGAGAAGTTTGATCCAAAATGTGATAAGATACTTAATCCTTTGCAAGAGAATACTTCAGCATGGCTACCGTGGAATGATTGTCATGAAATTTGGGATTATTTTGTTAGGATCTTTAAAAACAGTGCAGTAGCCGGTATAATTAGTAGTAGTGCACCTGAGACTTCTTCAGGTATTCAAGCAACTATTAGTAAAAATATTGAAGTGTTGCAACATTTAAAGCCTAAAGGTAGTTTTAGTATTAGAAAGTGGTTTACTACGGATTTTAAATGGCTTTCTATTTTACCACTATACTGGACTTTACAAGCTTAAAAATTGTATCCAACATTGATCTGTTCAAGAAAAAATTTGCAGAATTTCTTAGCACTTATCATTATGCAGTTGACTTCCATAATTTATTGATGATTCATGATGATTATAACAATCAAAAATGCAAATTATCTATATGGATAATGTCATAAAACGTAGATTAAAATTAGAACAAAAAAAAGCTAAAATTATTACTGAAGAAGCAAGACTTAAAATTCAAGAACGAAAAGCTCGTACTTGTCGTTTAATTGAAATCGGTGGCTTAGTTGTTAAAGCTAAACTTGATGATTTACCCACTAACAGTTTACTAGGTGCTTTTGTTTCTTTAAAAGAAAAATTAATACAACATCCGAGTATCCAAGATCACTGGACTAAAATCGGCAAAAATATTTTTGATAATCACGAATTAAGATAATTTAATATTAATATCATATATAAAATTTTAAATATTTAAATTAAGGAGTAGATAAATTGTATATTATCTGATACCATTATATGGTATTTAAAACAGTCAAGTAATGATAGAATATATTAAACATAATGAAGGAACATTTACTTCATTAACAACAGAACAAAAGAAAGCTGTAGGATTATTATCAATTGGAACATTTTTAGAATATTTTGATTTGATGCTCTATGTTCACATGACAGTTTTACTTAATGAGTTATTTTTTCCTAAAGCAGACCCTCATACTCAAGCTATTTACTCTGCCTTTGCATTCTGTTCTACTTATGTGATGAGACCTGTTGGAGCCATAATTTTTGGCTTAGTTGGTGATATGATGGGTCGTAAAGCAACTATAATTATTACTACATTCTTAATGTCGTCTTCATGTCTTGCAATGGCTCTTGTCCCAACTTATGCTGAGAAAGGATTCATTGCTACTATAATAGTGATAACATGTCGTATTATTCAAGGTCTATCTTCTATGGGTGAAATAGTTGGAGCACAACTATACTTACTAGAAATCACAAAACCTCCTATACAATATCCTATTGTTTTAATGACATCAGTATTTGCTAACTTAGGAGGTATGATAGCCTTAGCTGTTGCATCTTTGGTTACCTCATTTGGATTTAACTGGCGTATAGCGTTTTTGATTGGAACTATAATAGCAATTGTTGGAGCAGTTGCTAGAACTGCTTTACGGGAAACTCCCGAATTTGCTGATGCGAAACGCCGTGTTAAGAAAAATATTACTTTAATACAAAAAACTACAGATAATCCATTAAAAGATAATCTTATTTACAATGAAAGTGTCAATCTAAAAACAGTCTTCTTTTTATTATTAATATCATGTGGTTGGCCAATATGTTTTTATTTTACTTATATTTATTGTGGTGAAATTTTAAAAAATTCTTTTAATTTTACAGCAGAAGCAGTTATTCATCATAATTTCATTGTCGCAATAGTAAATTTTTGTGCTTACTTAATATTAACTTATTTAAGTTATATTATATACCCATTAAAAATTCTTAAGGTTAAATTAGTAATATTTTTTATTTTTGCTCTAATTTGCCCTTATTTACTAAATAATATTACTACTTCTGTTCATTTGTTTTTAATTCAATCATTTGTAATGTTATTTTTTCTTAGTGCCAATCCAGCTATGCCAATTTTTCTAAAGCATTTTCCAGTTTTTAAACGATTTAGAACAGCAAGTATTATTTTTGCTTTATCGACTGTTTCTATGAATATTATTATATCTTTTGGTCTTGTATATTTAACAAAATATTTTGGCCATTGGGGAATACAAATGATACTATTTCCAATAATAATAGGATTTACACTTGGATTAAATTATTTCAATAATTTAGAAAAAAATAAAATATCATGTTTATTTTAGAAACAAAAATAGAAGAATTTATTTTAAATAATTCAGATCTAAAAGATGTTCATGCTGCGACCATATTTGCTTTTGATGATAAAAAATTAATAACATCATTTTTTGGTAAAACACGATCTGAATCAGGTAAGTCAGAAGAAAATAATAGCATTTGGATCAGTTTAGGATTTAAAAGTAATAATCATTATCAATGGACTACTCCAGAAAGAATCGTTTCACCGCAATATTTCTGTGATCATCATATCTCTCTAAAGCAAGATAATGGAATAATCAGTTGTGGAAATCCAGTAATTACTTTCTTTAATAATCAGTTACTCATTTTTAGTAAGATTGGACCTTATCCAAGAACATGGAGTGGAATATTATCTCGTTCTTATGATCAGGGATTAACATGGCAAAAACCAGAACTATTACATGGTATTTTAGGACCAGCACGTAATAAGCCACTAATTTATGAAAATAATATTTTATCTCCATGTTCTCGAGAAAGTTGTATTGATGATTTTTCATATATAGAATATTCATCAGATTTACATACATGGAATTTAAGTAATCCTATATTACCATCCAACCCTCAAATTTTTCAAAAAGGTTACAGAGGTCTTATACAGCCAACTTTAGTTAGTAGTAATTTACCAAATAAAATCATAATGTTAGTAAGACCTAGAAAAACTGATTCCTTAATGTCTACTTACATACACAGATCAATATCTATAAATAAAGGAATATATTGGAGTAATTTAGAACCAG
The DNA here is from genome assembly GCF_039954865.1 of Rickettsia sp. Oklahoma-10. Taxonomy (NCBI): domain Bacteria; kingdom Pseudomonadati; phylum Pseudomonadota; class Alphaproteobacteria; order Rickettsiales; family Rickettsiaceae; genus Rickettsia; species Rickettsia oklahomensis. Next base: position 899,486 of record NZ_CP157197.1, read on the forward strand.
TAAACTTATTAAACCCTGATAGTGCCATTGATGCCATTAATTTAGGTGATGATACATTACTACTCGCATATAATCGAGTAATCAATCATCACAAATCACGAAATATATTAAGCTTAGCTTTATCCAATGATGAAGGCTTTAATTGGCACCCTATTACTATTAGAAATTCTATCTATCCTGAAGGGGATATAGAATATAATAACATCCTGTCTGCAGAATATTCATATCCTGCTATTATTATGAGTCCTGATAACAATGAAATTCATGTAATATATACATTTAATAGAATTAACCTAAAGCATAAAGTATTTCAATTACTACCAAAATAATCTATTCTATAAATAATCAAGTAGTATGCTAAATTATATTTATAGCTTCAGTGTTGTGTTTAAAATAACTCCCAAACTTTCTAAGATTATTAGTGAGCAATGTATTTTCCTTTAATCTATTTTGATGTGTAGCATTGAAACATAATCGATAAAAGTGTTTTTCTAATGATGAAATTCCAAGGTAAGGCATCAAAACAATAAAATTTATTAAAGTTTCATTTATAATTTTTTTAGCTTTTTCAGGAGATTTAGCACCTATTGTCTGTATATTATGCAGTCTATCAAATAACTTTATCAGAAGTACATCATGTTTCTTCTCTTTGTATAACATCTCTACCATTTCAGCAGAACTAATCTTTATACCATTTTCCTTAATCCTCGTCAAATCCATTACTTGATTGGTTATATTCTCTCCAAATTCCTGTAATATTTTCTCTTTGGTAAGTTCTGTATCCTCTATAGTATCATGCAATATACTAGTTACTAGTATATCTGTTCTAAATAAGTAATCTGATATCATATATGCTACTTCTATCGGATGTGAATAAAATGGTTCTCCTGATTGACGCATCTGACTACCATGATATTTCTTAGCATAGTATATAGCTTTCTTTACCTCCAATACACCCACTGGTGGTACTTTTACTACACTATTTAAATATATTACTTTATCTAATAACTTCTTAGCATAAATACATATCTCAAAATTTGTTTGATAACCTTCTATCTTTTTCATTAATGCTTATTAATTATTTTTAATACTTTTTACCTAAATTTTCCAAATAATCCTATATCTTTTATTCTCTTATTCAGCTCTGATGGATCTACTAATAAGGTTATTATAGGAAGCATTTGAGTAATGTTTGTGTTTATAGTAGTTGATAAAAATTCCTTTTGACCATATTGTTCCAAAACAACTTTATTGTTTATGGTAGCCAATAATGTATTGTATGTTGTGTTAATTATATCTGTTTTTGGTGAGGGTGGCTTAAATATTGATCTGATATTGGAATCTTCATGTCTCTTTGTATAAGTTATAGTTGCCGGAAAAGCACATTCAGCTAATATTGATTTGTAAGTGATGTTAATAAAAACACTATTATGTTCGAATAATAGATTACTTGCCGGAATCTGTACTACTGCTAAAGGTACTAATTTATATTCTAAAATATTACGCAAATTGAGATTTATATTTAGAGAAAAGTTGTAAGGTATAGTATTATTGTCTTTTACCAGATAAATTATTATTATACGTTATATATTCTGGGATGGTGAGTCTACAACACAATCTAGTTTTGAATTAGCTGCAAGTAGATTAGGTTTTACAGGTTATAAAAAAGCAGATCAAAATATAAGTGCAGCAGAGCACCAAGAGGCTTTACTAAGGCAACTCCAAATTGCAGGTTATTTCCAACCGGAAAAGTTATGGGAAAGTATTAATCGTCTAGGGATAAAGAATCCTATAACAACTTTTAAACAAATATATCCTACCATAAGGAAATCCAAAGCAGATCAAAGTGATCCTAACAAATTTAATGCTAAGATACTACGCAAAAACCTAGGAAAAGGAACAGAATTAGATGAACAAGATGTCATGGATTTACTTTTTTATATTTCTCAAAGTGCTTTTGGTCGCAAACCTGGCCAGGAACGTAATGAACTATCTTCCCAAGACTGGATGAATAAATATGAGAAAGAATATTTAACAAATGCAAAAGTGCTACGTCTTATTGATCGTGAGATTCCAGAACATCAATACTATGACAGTGCTTGGATAGCTGGGGCATCTCGAATAGGTGTAATGGCTCGTATCATAGATTACTATAATACACTATCAACATATAATATTAAAGTAAGTGATGAAACATCAATATTAGCAGGAGAGCGGGAATTATGGGCTAATATTGATGGCATTACACCTATGGTACGTGACAAGTTGATTGAAGCTTATAAAACAAAAACTGACTTAGATAAACTGGATATTTCTCTACCAGTAGGAGAGGATCAAGCTCGTGTAGCAGAAGGTAAAGAATACATAGAAGGTTTAGCTGCACGGTATAATATCAGATTGAATAAATCATCACCATTTATTCAATACAAGACAAAAGAGGAATGTCCTCCAGGATATTTTCCTGCTAGAGTATATCCTAATTATTTAGAAGGAGAAAATCGTAAACTAACAGAAAGTTTAATGTCCCAAGATTTACTTACTACTTATCACTTAAATAATAGTAAGACTATTACTGTAATTAACACGTTAACAGAGCAACACCAGAGGCCTAATACTACTAGTACAGCTCGTGACGCTGCAAAAAAATTAGTGGAGTGTATTATTAACGGTGCGTATGAGGGTAAGAAAGAATTTGTCATCCTATTTGAAACAAACAATCCATATATTGAGCGTCAAACTATTGTCACCCAACGAGAAGTAAATAAAGCATTACAAGAGCATAAATTAAGCGACAATGGATATATTATAAAAGTCGAAGGTGTCGGCTTTAAGTGCAAACAAGATATTGCTACAATACATTCTGAGTTCGCCGCATTAATATCAGAAAAATGGAAAAATGCGATTGAATACCAAAAAGCAGATGGTATATCACCAAAACGGTCTATTGAAGATTTACAATTTCAAACTCGTGATAGTTCTGGAATTATCTCTTCTCAACCCGATATTTCTAAAGTCGATCTATCAGGACACTGGTTACAAGATCTGTTTGACGAGTACTTACCATAGAATATTAGTGTCCTACATTATATTGGTTCTAAGATTCCAGCTTAGAGTTGGTATCTTGTTCATTATTTGACATAGAATTTACAAGTTTGATTTTTCATATAATACTTCAGCTCTCCTAATTTTTACTATTTTATCATATTGCTCTGTTTGAATTTTAATTTGTTGATTTTTACTTGTAAATATTTCTTAGCTTCTACAAAATCAAAAATTTTTTCTCTTTGTAATAAGGTAAATAAGTCTTCCCTTTATTAAAATCGTACTATATACCAGCTTTACTGCCATCTATCTTCATCGCTATCTTACCATCTTTTTTCCAGCGTAGTACTTGACTATTTGATAAATGCTTATTTGAACTGCCTAGCAAATTTCTTCCTATAGCTTCTGCTTTAAATGATAATCTTTGCTTCAATTCCAGTGCTTCTTGTTTCTTAATAGAATTAATAATCTATTTTATTTTTTGCCATAACCTCCTCTTGTAACCTAACACTTATTGTTATATCTTGTTGATTACAACTTTTGAGGTTGTAAGAAGAGCGAAAACACTCTTCTTGACTTTTATGGTTTGTGACAAAATTTGTGCTAGTGCTTCTTAGGATTCCTGATACTTTAGCAGGTGGCTCTGACTTTACTCTTAAGCGATAGTAATTATCATTACTGTGTAATCTATTATCAATATCTTCTATTACTCCTTCCCGCTATCTGTTTTAGTAACAAACTAATCGTTACTTACTAAAGTTATCATTGAAAATTCACCATTTTCTATTTGTAAATCTTTGATTAATGCCATTTACTTCAGCATTACACATGGTTCTGATGCAACCTATAATATTTTGCCCATAATTGGTGGCAATTTTATAAGCCTCAGCAAGTACTTGAGAGTTTTGTTTTATCTTACCAGTTACTAGAGGATAGATTACTCAAGAAGGATAAAATTACCAACAAAATTATAGAAGATGATTGAATTTTGATCACCATGATCATGTGTTACACAATCATTAGTAAAATCCGAGCAGCATATAGTGTACATAAGCCCTCAACTTAAACATCAGTAAGAGGTATTTCAAGGCAGTTATAGTACTAATTTTTAAAACGTGATGAGCATATAAGCAGCATACGGGGCAGGGAGCTAAAAGTAGTAAATTATGAAAGGCTTGATTGGATGCTGGTGGGTGATGAGGGAATCGAACCCCCGACCTTTACGATGTCAATGTAACGGTTCGTTTTACCTTACTTTTTGCCTTTTTCTTATAAACCAATTTATACCTCACAACTCTTTATATGTTAAGGGTTTTTTCTTACTACCAATACTATGCTTTAACTTTAGTAGAGTTGCAATAATTTGTCAATCTTTAAAAAATATTAGAAATTTTAAAATAGGATATGGATATAATGAGCATATAGCGAGTCAAATTTTATGATCAATTTTTACCTTGCAATTTACTTGGACCTTTTGAATTTATGAATCAATAATTACAATTATTAGTTGTTTATATTGTAAAAGTAATAATCAAGTTCATTGTAATTATATTTGATATAGAATTTGCTATTACAATTAAAACATACTACAGTTTTAAATATATATTTCGGTTAAGCTATGGTAGGTAATATTATGCCAGTTAAATCATTACTTTTTACTAAAGAAATGCTTCAAGAAATAAAAGCTCCAGAAGCAAAGCGAGATATATATAAAGATACCAAAGAAAAAGGATTATTGCTAATCGTCTCATACGGTAGTAGTAAAATATTTTATTTAGGAGTGGTACTTAGTAAAAAGTATCATAGAATCAAAATAGGAGTATTTCCCTATCTATCTATTATTGATGCAAGACTCAAAGCATCTGAGTTAAAAGGGAAAATTGCTCAAGGATATAATCCTATAGAAGAAAAAGCTAGATTATCTAAAGAGCCTACCTTTAAAGAGTTTTATGATAGATACCTTGATGAATACAGTAAAATTAATAATAAAAGATGGAAAGATTATGCTGCTTCTGTAGATAGATATGCAAAACATTTATATAATAGAAAAATATCAACCATTCAAAAAGCAGATATTCAAGAATTATTTAATAAATTGACGAAAACTGGTAAATATGGAGCTAATAGATTTCTTGAAGTTTTAAGTCCTGTATTTAGTAAAGCAATAGAATGGGAATTATTAACAGTAAATCCAGTTATTGGCATAAAGAAGCACAAGGAACAATCTAGAGATCGATATTTAACTAGGGAAGAAATACCACGATTTTTTACAGCAATATCAGAAGAGCAAAACCAGGTAATGAAGGACTTTTTCTTAATAGCTTTGTATACATCAGTTCGTAAGGATAATGTACTTACTATGCGTTGGGAACAGATTAGTTTTGCTGATAAACAGTTATATCTTCCAGATACTAAGAATGGTGATCCTCACCGTTTACCTTTATTAGATCAGGCAGTAGAAATATTAAAAGCCAGGAAAGAGCAATCTGATAGCATTTGGGTATTTCCAAGTGAGACAAGCAGTAGTGGTCATTTGCAAGAACCAAAGAAAGCATGGAAGAGGATTTGTAAAAAGGCAGGAATAGAAAATTTAAGAATCCATGATTTAAGAAGAACAATACCAAGCTGGATGGCAATGACCGGAGCAAATCAATATGTAATAGGACAGCTTCTAAATCATAGAGATCCAAGATCAACGGCAGTTTATACTAGACTTGCCACTGATACTGCTCGAGAATATATGCAAAAAGCCATTAATGAAATGATCTCTACAGTTCAACAGTAATAAATATAGTAAAACTTATATAGCTAGGAGGGTACATATATGCCATATAAAACAATGATTGATAACTTAAAAGATAATCACAGTTTATCTCTTAGTAATATAGGAGAAGGCGATGTTAAATCTCTAGCTCAAGCTCTAAAAGGTACTCAAATTACTAGACTTGATCTTAGTAATAATAACATAGGATGTAATGGTCTTAAGTATTTAACTCAAATTTTGAGAGACACTCAAATTACCACACTTAATCTTAAAAATAATAATATAATGGATGAAGGTGTAAAATATCTTACTGAATCTCTAAAAGAAATACAAATTACTGAACTTGATTTGAGTGAAAATAAAATTGGAAGCGATGCAGCACAATACTTAAATAAGATGCTGAGTAATACTAAAATGAGGTCTCTTTATCTTGATATCCATTACACAGAAGATGGTGATGTTAATAAGTATATATCTCAAAGATCATATTGTGATATTAAGAATATTCATATTACTATCCATAATAATAAAATAGGCATTAAGGGTGCTCAATATCTAAATAAAACCTTTCAAAATATTGCAATTGCTGAGCTTACACTTGATAGTCAAAACTTAGAAGCCGATGATGCTCAATATCTGGCTCAAGCTTTCAAAGATACTAAAATTAGTGAGCTTAAAATGTCTTACAATCATATTATGCAACTTAATGGTATTCAATATTTAGTTCAAGCATTTAAAGATAGTCAAATTGCCAAGTTAAATGTACATGCAGAAAAAATAAGAACTACAGGTGTTAAGTATTTAGCTGAATTTTTAAAAGAGGTTAAAGTTTTAGATCTTGATCTTCGTCTAAATTACATAGGAGATGAAGGTATGAAATATTTAGCACCAGCACTTAAAAATAGTGACATTATGTATATTGATCTTGCTTGGGATGATATAGAAGCTGAAGGAGCTAGATATTTAGCTGAAATCTTACAAAATTCTAAAATTCTTTTTATAGATTTGTGCAATAATAGTATAGGAGCTGATGGTGCTAGATATCTAGCAGATGGTTTGCCATATAGCCAAGTCACTGGTATTCATCTTCATGGCAATATGATTGAATATGCAGGATATCAATATCTTATTGATGTTGTTGATAATACCAATATATCTTGGGTTAATTTACATTGCAATAATATAGAGACAGGATTAGAAGAAGGAACCAAACTATGGCCTTATAGCATACCAAGAAATACTACTTCTATTGCATATGAAATACGTAATGTATTTAAAGAATTAGTATCACTAGATCCTATGAGTAATGAGTTTGAATTTATTGTACCTAGAAAGAATACATACCCTCATGTTGATATTGATCAATATGCTTTTTTGGTTAGAATTTTAAATGATAATCCAAATTCTAAGGTACATATTTTCGATATGATGTGTAAAAAGGATCATGGTAATGATTATGATTTTAATATAATGAACAAGATTAATGAGTTTATAGCAATAATGCCGAACAAATTTAATACATTTATTGATAGTAAATTACCGGATTTAGTAGAATTATTTGACAATTATAACTATGTAAATCTTGTAAAGCAATTTGAAGATATGAAACTGTATGATATTGTTCAAAATCTATTATTACATAGGGTATTATATTATGTAGATGAAAACCAGGAAATTTTACATCCATATATTTACAAGATGTTAGATAAATATAGTATGCCTTTATATAATGAACAGCTTGAACCGAATAAAAAAGAAGAAATAATTGCTTATTATCAAAGTCATCAAGAAATTGATGGTGTACAGGAAATTATAGATTTGTTAGGATCAGAATCTTTTAAGTAAAATTAATAATAAACCTAATTTAAACTTACTTTATTGATAGAAAATTGAATTGGTACATTTTCATTATTTTCTATAAGGAAACGATAATATTGTTTTGCAATATCCACAGCATCATAACTACAGCAAGACTGGATAGCAAGTTTTAAACATTCTAGTTTTAACTCTACATCATTTCTAAACATACACAACTCACCAATAATTTATTTCGTTAATATTAGCAAAATTACTGCTAGTTATCAACAAATTCATGGATAGAGCTATAGATTCTATCTCCAGATATCCACAGTTTTATATGAATTACAGTTTTTTTTATTATGGCTTAAAACTCCACTGGCAATGTAAAAATTAGGATGTTAATGTCATGACTAGCAAAACTTATCTATTAATGGAAATATCACTTAATTAATATGAATAATAATTGTGCTAATCAAAGATTATATTGGTCACTCTCTACTCCCCTAAAATATATGGCCTTAAGCTTAGATGAGTGGTTAGTTATCTTACTTGGTATAGTACCTGGGATAGTGTTACTGAATAGCGGACATGCTAAGCTTGGGATGATATGCATTATAGCTGGAGTTGTACTTTGTTATGCATTTAAGAAGTTTAAAAAATTATCGGAATATTTTGTACTTAAGAGTTATTTAGTCGCTAAGAAATGGCTATATGCTCCTACTTCTTATCCTAATTTACTTGGTAAAAAGGTAGGTAAGTAATGGATCATTTATTTAAGCAAAGCGGGGTTCAGCAGCTAGTTAAATATAATAAGAGATTATTGCTTATTACATTGCTGCTTGCAGTTACGAGTCTTCTTGGGATGATTAAAACAATTAGCACGGAAGAAAAATGGTTATTAATTCCAGCAATAGAGCCAGATCGTCGGATGATAGTATCATCCAAAAGCTATCATGAGACTTATCTTAAAGAATGGGCAGTGTTTGTAATGAAGGAATTATTTACTACTTCGCCTGAGGAAGTAGAGAGGCAAATAGCAGATATGAAGGTGGTGTCTAGTAATACAGAGCAGCTGGATAAATTTTTTAAGGAACATTTAGATTTTGTTAAGGGCTCTGGAATTTGCTCAGTATTTTTTCCTAAAAAGGTAAAAGTCATTGAGGATGGAGTATTAATTAATGGAACATTTCGTTATTGGTTTTCTGAGAATAAGCATATAGCAACTGATAAAACTTATTTGTTAACCTATAAGCGAGGAGCAAATCATTTATTATTACTTACAGGAATTAAAGAAGAAGAGGTAAATAAGTAATGAAAAGTTTGAAGTCAGAGTTACAAATCTTAGTAGTGTTTATTGGAATAATGCTTGCAAGCTTTAGTAGTAATGCTTATGGGATAAGCTATATGTTACATGCTGATTCTTTGTTAGAGCTGCAAATAGCTAAAGATGCTCCAACTAGAATTAACATAGAAGGAGAAAAGATCAATGATATTTTTATTCATCCTCAAATCGCCGCAGAAGTAGCAGTGCATAATTCAGGTTGTTTATTTATTTTGCCACAGCAAGATAGCAGTAAACTGTATCTCACTCTAATTGGAGAAAATGGTACGGTCCAAGATTTAATGTTGAATTTTACTAAAATCAAACCAACACCAATTAGACTTATTAAGTTTGGTTTAGAACAAGAAGTAATAAAGTTAACTAATAACAAAGAAGAGAAGCATCATGAATGTAAAAAACAAAGATGTAATAGAAAAAGAAAATAAAAAACAGTGTTTAAGAATAATATATCCTTTATTGCCGGTATTATTAATTTTTTGTGTAAATGTGATACTATCTGAAGTAGCTTTAGGAGAAACATTAGAAGGACAGTTAGACCGCATTGGTGGACTCTCTACCGGTAAACTGAAAACTATCGGGATATCAGGAGCAACGATTTTGTCATCAATCTGGGCAGTGGTCAGGGGTAATTTAAGGCTTGCTGGAGCAATCGTTGCTATTGGTATTATTTTAGGGTTTTATTTAGAGTGGGTCTCTAGTGGTATGAAAATCAGTTAGATAATTAGGATATTGATTAAAAGCAATGGATCAAGAGTTCAATAAGCAGGAAGAATTACAAAGTACAGTAGAGGATCATAAATTACCATCTACATTTAGTAAAAGATTATCAGAACTCATAGAGATAATTAAAAACAGACCATTAGTAACTTTAGCTTGCATAGGCGTGATAATGGTTTTGGTATTTTATGAATTTGCCGAAAATGAGGTCAAAACTTCCCGAGGTTTACAAGAAGATAGACAATCAAGGGAAATATCAGGGATAGAGCAGGCAATAGATCCAAGGGCTAAATGGACTGCAGAAATATTAAATGAAGTCAAAAACATGCAGAATCATTTGGAAAAGCTAATAGAGAATAAATATTTAGAAACTAAAACTAAAATTGATGATTTTAGTCAAAAGTTAGAATCATTAGAGAAGCCTCTTAAAGAAACTATATTATATGATGGCAATGATTTTAATAATGATCAAAAGATAGAAGATTTATTAGATAATAACTTTGAGCAAAGCATTGCTGCTGCTCCTACTGCTCCAGTAAAAAGATTACTTGGTTACGTAAAAAGAGCTGATGTGGAACTCAAAAAAGATTTTAAAGATTATATTACTACTGGTAGCTTTGCACGGGGGGTGCTGCTTACTGGTGTGGTGGTTGGAACTGGCACTAATAATGCAGCTTCGCCTGAGCCCATAATGATAAGGCTTGTTGATACAGCTATTTTTTCTAAAGGCTATAAAACGGAGCAAATCAAAGAAGCAATTTTAATTGGTTCTTGCAGCGGGGATATATCATCGGAGCGGGCTAAATGCCGGTTAGAGACGGTATCTTTACTAAATAGTAATGGAGAGATCATTGAAAAACCGGTAGAAGGATGGTTAATAGGAGAAGATGGTAGACCTGGAATTAAAGGGATAGTTGTTGATAGATCATCAGATGTAGCAAGGATGGCGGTGCTTAACGGCGTACTTGGCGGGATAGCACAATTTTTTCAGAACCAGGCAAGCAATGGCATATTTCCGGTGTCACCGATTACCGGTCAGCAAAATGCCTTAAAAGCTGCTGACTCTCTTAAAGCCGGTGTTTATTCCGGTACCGGTAATGCTTTAGAAAAGCTTGCTGATTTTGCAATTAAACGAGCAGAAAGTATGAGTCCGGTAATTGTTGTCACTTCAGGTAGAGTAATAGATGTTGTATTTAGAAAAGGTTTTAATTTAAGAGAGAATAAAGAAGCTGCTAAAGTAGATAGAGTACTACCACCAACTACTACTGATTATTCGCAAAAGGAAGCAAATTATAGTAATTATCAAAATTATGCCGGGAATAAAGTGACAAGTTTTACTATTTTACTCGGGATAATGATGATTATGAGATGACGGATATTGATTTGCAGTCAGAACAACAACATCCGGGTAATTTTTAATGAATAATAAAATAATTAATCTGCTTTTGTTATCGATGTTAAGCTTTAGCGTTGCTAATTGTAAGTTGATGCCATATAGAAGCGATTTTGATTGCCCGCTGCCCCAAGGACTAAAATGTAAAGCTTTATATGAAGTAAATAAAATGGCTGATCAGAATATGTTTAATCCAAATAATAATAATGACAAGCCTAATTTTAAATCGATATGCTCTACTAGATGCTTTGGAAGGTATAATAATGATATCAGGAATTGATAAAGATTTTGCTCGGGAAAGACTAGCTAAACATTTTGTTTATGAATCATATGATGAGGAGAGTAGCTTGTTTTTTAATAGAGCTTCAGTAGGATTTGTCCTGCTTGGCTGGCTACTGGTTGGGACAAGCTTGCAAGCTCAAGGAGAGATAGCTGAATTTTTAAAAAGTGATGAGAATTTACCGGCAGGAAGTAGTTTTCAAATATTGATGATTGGCTCTGATCATATAAGAGAATATCTAGATAACTGGCAATTACATAGAAAAGGGACATATTAATGAGATGATACGAAGAAGAGAAGTATTGCAAGATACATTTAAATCAATTGGGCTTGCTACTTACAATGTTGAGGCAACATTGCTATTAAAATTTGTCCGTTTAATATTTGGTTGGAGGGAAGAAGAACATCCTGAACTTAATCCTTATGAAATATTATCTGAGCAGATTTTACCTGGTAATTTTTCTTTATATGAAAAGGAAGATTATGTAAGTCTTAATGATAATCAAATATTTATAAGCTTAGAGGCAGGAAAAAGACCGGCAGAGTGGCTTTTATCAGCCATGGATTTGTTTTTAGGTAATGAGCTAAGACGAGATGAATATATTAGATCAAATTTTCTGATTCATTTTGGTTTGCAAATAGTGCCTAATCAAGTGATAGCAAAAACAGCAGCAATTACTAAAAGAGAAGCTTTAGAGAGAAATATTAATGCTGGGATGGGTAAATTCTTTCCTAACTTAGCTAGTGAAGCACAAGATTTAGCAGGAGCAGTAGCGTGCTTGCAAAGTGGCGATAGAGTAGTAAATATCCACTTAAATGTCATTATGTGGGATAAGAAGAACAAAGCCAAAGGGGCAGCATCACAGTTTTGCTCACAGCTTCGTCGAAGTGGTTGGTATTTTGTCCCTTGTAAATATGATCATTTAGCGGTGGTACTTGCTAGTTTACCGATGCAGTTAGTTGAAGCAGCACCTAATTCTTTAGTGGGTAAATTTAATAGATTCAATAACATATTTAATAAAAAGACTCGGGGAGTTGGCATAGCATTATCAAATCTTGGTAGAGGCATAAAAACTATTGCTTCAGAAAGTAAGGTGTTACTTCCTATTATTGGTGAATGGAAAGGGGATTTAAGCTCTCCTGGAATGCTGCTTACTGGTAGAAGAGGACAGATAATGTATTGGTCTCCCTTTGGCTCAGCATTAATTGGCTCAAATTTATATAGCACAGCTGCAACTCCAAATGAAAATTTTAATCTTTGTATAGCAGGAGTGCCAGGCTCTGGTAAGTCAGTGTTTATGCAAGAACTAATGCTATCGGTCTTAGGCACTGGCGGCAAAGTGTTTGTTCTTGATTATGGTAGATCATTTAAAAGAACCTGTTTGCTACTGGGCGGTAATTATATTGAATTTGATGTAAAAAATCCTATTTCTATTAATCCATTTTCAGAAATTCCAGCAGACGGCAGCGAAGGCTCAATTGAAGCACAGGCAGATTTTTTAGCAAGTTTTCCATCGATTCTAGCTACTATGGCAGCTCCGCAATATGGAACTAATGATTTGCAACAACCAATGCTGCAAAAGGCGTTAATAGCTGTGTGGCAAGAAAAAGGCAATAAAGTTGAGATAACTGACATAGCAGATTGGTTGCTTAAAAGAGAAGAATCTTACGCACAGGAACTTGGTAATATGTTATTTCCGTTCACCAGAGATGGACAATATGGCAAGTTTTTTAGTGGTAAGGCAAAATTATCCTTAAACGCAGATATAGTAGTAATTGAAACTGATCATCTTCGTAGTAGCCCGGCACTACTTGCAGTAATTGTACAAATCATGATTGTTCATATTAACCAGAGCATGGTTAAAGGTGATAGGAAGCGTCCTTTTCTAATCATGATTGATGAAGCATGGAAATTACTATCTGGCAAAAGATCTGGAGAATTTATTGAAGAAGCAGGAAGAATTGCAAGAAAATATAACGGCTCAATTACTCTTGCTACTCAGCAATTAACTGATTACTTTAGAGAGGAAGGATCAGCAGCTGAAAAAGCTTTTGAGAACTCATCACATAAAGTTATTTTAAAGCAAAATCCTGAGAGCTTTAAAGCAATGAGAGCAAGCCCTAAGCTTGCAGGTTTTGTCGATGAGGACTGGAAGCTAAATTTACTACAATCAATTCATTCAAACCCGCCGCATTATAGTGAAGCAGCGATTTATGGACCAAGTGTTAACGGAGTTGTAGCAAGGTTAATGTTAGACCCATTTACTCTGATGCTAACATCTACTAATGCTAGGGATTACCAAGCCATAGAAGATAGAATGATCGCAGGAATGAGCGTTACAGATGCCATCAATAATATACTGGATGAGAGAGTTTTTTTTGTCAATACCGGCTGAAAAATGATACAGATTTCTAATATTACAATGGTTGAAAATTAATACAGCACACACTATGCTATGTTGAATAATTAATTGCTTAATATTGAGATATTATTACAGTTATTCCTTATCAAAATATACTTTTATAGGGGTTAAAATCATCTTGGAGCAACATAGCATAAATTTTGAATGATAATACTGTATCAATTTTTATCCGTTGTTCTGTATCATTTTACTTCCGTTGCTAACAGCTTAAAAACGTGGCAAAATATGACAGGGTATTTAGATCTAAAAATTATTATTATAAGTTCCTTTGTTTTATTTGTTATTATGTTGAAGGTAAGTTATGTAAATGCACACAATAATAATTTGGCTATAAGCATAGATAATAATTCTAAAATAGAAATTAGAGATTATGAAGTCCAAGGTCATGTATTTCCAATTATTGGAGAGTCATTACTAGAAGTCATTATGGCTAAACTTCAAATAGCAAAACAAAATGGCGTTTTAGAGAAAATGCAGGAAGAATTTAAAAATAAGGTACAGCAAAAAATATCAAGACCAACTCCGGTATTGGCTCTAGCAAAAGCAAGCATAAACCGAAATTGGCACTATGATCCGAGCTTTATACAAAAGACAGATGTAAAAGATCAAGCAGGAAACATCATAGTAAAAGTTGGCACAAATGTAAATCCTTTGGAGAAAATAAGCTGGGGAGAAGCTTTAATATTTATTGATGGTGATGATGAGCAGCAAGTTAAGTGGGCTAAATCAAAAATAGGAAAATTAGTACTCACGAGTGGCAATCCTATTAAGCTAGCACAAAAGTTAAATAAGCCAGTGTTTTTTGATCAAGGTGGCGTGCTTACTACTCGTTTTAAAATAAAAGCAGTACCGGCTATTGCCCGGCAGGAAGGTAAATTACTTAAAATTAGCGAAATCAAGATTAATTAAAATGTTATAGTATTTAAGTAAAAATTAAGGTGTGAATAAAAACTGATAAAATCCGGAGGTAATCTATGAAGAAGTGGCAATTATCAGAAGCAAAGCAAAATTTAGAAAAGATAATAGATCATGTATTACAAGGTAAGGTGCATGCAATAGTAAAATCTAGTGGAGAAGTAGTATATCTAATCGCAGGTGAGAAAAATAATATGATAGCAGAGCAAGCAAAGGTAGGTTGTCAAGCAAATACAGATTTAATAACTTCTGAAATATACAAGTAATAATGAAGTTAATAATGTTTATTATAATTATTTTGCTTGGTAATTATAGTTATGCATCGATTGGCTGCGTAGGAAGATTTGTAAATCCAATAACTGATATTTGCTGGAAATGTTTATTTCCAATTACTATCGGAGGAGTAAAAGTAGTGCCAAGCCCTATGGCTGATACTAATAACCCAAGGCAAATAATTTGTTTTTGCCCTAAAGCCGGCATTCCTATGCCAATTCCTGGTATTCCAATTGGATTCTGGGAACCGGTAAGACTTGTTGATGTAACGAAATCTCCTATGTGTATGGTAAGCCTTGGTGGTATTAACCTTGGTACTAGCATGCAAAAAGGAGTTAAGGATGATATAGAGGGAAGTAGCTTTTATCATGTACATTGGTATATATATCCGGTTATTTACTGGCTTGAGATATTACTTGATTTTGCTTGTTTAGAGATGTCACAAGTTGACGTAGCATATTTAACTGAATTTGATCTGTTATGGGGAGATGATGCTAAATCTGCAATATTAAATCCTGAGAGTTTATTATTTGGCAATATTGCAGCTCAAAGTGCATGTATAGCTGATTGCATGAGCTCTAGTTCTGGTAGTCTTTCTAATGATGGGATGTTTTGGTGTTCAGGCTGTCAAGGTTCTCTTTATCCCTTTACCGGTACAACTAGCTCTTATAATGGCGGAGTTGGAACTTCTGCATTAATAGTAGCTAAATTTATGGCTAAGTTACATAGAGAATTATTACTCTGGGGCTATATGGGAAGAGAAGGATTATGTGGTAAATATCCAATGCCAATAATCAAAAAGTGCCAATATAGACTGCAGATGACTTATCCTATAACGGAAATTCATTCTTGTAAAAAGATTGGTGAGACTGAAACTACCTGGCAGGGTGCACGCGAATTCCCAGTTAAAGGTGAGGATTTTGGTTATTTGATTTGGCGTAAACGCAGTTGCTGTCTCTTTTGATTTTATAATGATGATGTAGAAGCTAAATTTACAAATATAGAGATATGCAATTTAACTTAAAGGCAATAATTTTAACTTGTTTACTAATATTAGGTGGAACAAGTTCTTTGGCACAACCAGAAGTATTATTACATAATATACTACAACCTAAATTAGAGCCTAACACATATAATAATATCTATATTTTTGTTTCATTTTCAATGCCTGATTCAGCATTAAAGAGTTATTATATTGAAGCAGAACAAGAAGGAGCAAGACTTGTAATGCGAGGTCTAAAAAATAATTCTTTTTTAGAAACTAAAGCAAAAGCTAATGAAATTGGTATTAGCTTTGATATTGATCCAAATCTATTTGAGAAATATCAAATTACTTCTGTACCGATAGTAGTGATAGATAATAACCAAGGCAAAGTTAAAAAACTAGCAGGTCATATAGGATTAAATGATGCATTGCAGATAATGCAAGAGGAACAAATGTGAGACAAAGTATTAATATTATTATGTTAGTTACTTTAGTGATGAATGCGATCAGTTCTTACTCTGCTACTATGGAGGATAGTTATAATAGTGCCAGACAGTATGAACACAGTATTAAGCTTGGTAATCCTGATCAAATAGGCAATAAGATAATATTTGATAAAGAGGTAAATATATCAAATTTAAGTAAAATGAATGATCAAGACTTAACAAATCAAGGTAGTGTTATGTTAAATAACTCTGCACAAGGGCAATTACTGCAACAAAGTGAGCTGAAGAAAATAAATGCAATGCAAGAATATGACCTTAATCCTAACAATCCCGTAATTAGTAATTCAGCTAAGATTGAGGCAGAGCCATTAAGGCATACAGAAGGGACTGCACTTAATGTTAGTGAAAAAGTAATTAAAACCAAAATTAATAAGAGTTGCTGTGAAGGGGTAGAATTTGAAATAGATGTTATCAGGAATCTTATACTAGATGCTGAATTAATAGATAAATGGGGTGATTGGCAAGATAAAGCAATAGCATTTTCAGGTCTTGAGATAAGTAACAGTTATCGTCACTGGCTTTATCCTGTCTTTTGGAAGAAGAAAAGACGTTTAGGTAAGCGTAAAACAATATACAGCATGCATATGCATAATAATCAGATCATAATGGAAGAAGTGAGAGCAGCAATTGCCGGTAAGTTAAATATTTCTCTTGATCATATTGATACATATATCGGCATTTCTCCTCAAGGAGAAGGAGCATTAACTGAAGCCTGGGATGGTGATATAGTAAAATGGGATAGATATGTTTTTACTTATAAATATCGTGATAAGATTAAAGTATTTAGAGAAAAAGGTGAGTACTTCCAAATAGTAAATGAGCTTTCAGAAGCTTTAGTTGAGGAAAATGAATGCCATGAAATAAATCGCATATGTCTTGAAGCTGGTAATAAGTTGTTTTTTAATCAATATAATGTTAATCGTCCATGCTGGAGCGAGCAAATTAAATATCAATGTAGTAGTGAGCCAAAATATGGGTGTGATCATTTAAAGAAGCAAGGTTGTGAACTTGCAAGGAGCAATTGCATTAGGCAAGCTGCTAGTATCTGTTTGCAATGGCACAAAGATTACATATGCTCTAATGAGAAAAAAGAGCTTAGCTCCTCTATAGCAGGATCACAAATGTTTTGTTTAGGAGGGAATCGTCATACTGCAACTATTGTGCCAAATACTGATATGGGGAGTGTTGGGTATCTTGCAATGTTAAATGAAATGAAAAAAGATATGCAGACAAATCCGATTTCAGTATTTAAAGGTCATGCCAACAGTTGCCGCAAAACAAATATTGGCAATTTTCTTAATTGTTGCTCTGGATTCAAAGGTTGGGGTAAGGATTTAGGGCTGAGCCGGTGTAATGCAGAAGAAAAAGCCTTAGCCTTAAAAAGGGCAAAAGGTCAGTGTAACTATGTTGGGACATATTGTGCTAAGAAAGATAAAATATTTAAGACATGTATTACTAAAAAATCTACTTATTGTTGTTTTAATTCAAAACTTGCAAGAGTTTTTCAAGAGCAAGGAAAAAAACAATTAGCTATTAGTTTTGGCACAGGGCAGCAGGCTAATTGTCGTGGGTTTA